>DATHIE010000619.1:0-6460 GCA_035316905.1 Chryseolinea sp.
TCATCAACTCAAGCAGCATCTTACCGATCTTGTTATGGATGGAAGAGAAGAACTTGCCCTTGAGGAGTTGTTGGCCGTTTCAAATTCGGCCAGTAAAGAGATCAAAAGGAGTGTGGCTGTATTATCGAACATCTATCGGAAATTTGAAAAGGACAAGTTGAATGGTCATTTGAATCCGGAGCGAATAAATTTCACGTCTGACCGGATATCCCAGGCGCTACTGGTTATTATCGAGCAAATTACTGAAGACGATGAAAGTAATCGAAAAGCCATTGATCTTGAGACGCTTTTTCATGATGTCGGTGATTTATCGGGAGATGGGAACATTTTATTAAAGCGAAGAGGCCTTGTTAAAAAGATTTCCATCATTGTGCCGATAGCAATTGTTGTTGTTGTGGGAATTCTCGCATTTAATGGTACATTCAGAAGGACTACCAACCCGGGAGACGTCGCGTTGAAGGGATGGATTGGTGAATGGAATCATCAAATGGAATCGAGTGGAAATAAAGAAATCAAGGGCAGTCTGACGTTTGAGCTGGTTAACGATGATCAGTTTGTTGGCAAGGCCCATAATGTATTTCCTGATGGATCTGAAACCACAAACATACTTTCGCAAATACAATTTTCGCACAAAGGAAATGTGATTGAAGGAGTGTGGGAAACAGACAATGTTCAAAGTCTTCACGGTACCTTTAGATTGAACCTTGATGACGAAAATCAATTCGCAGGTTATTATACAGTAGTGAACCAGGAGGGTGAGTTTTACTGGAAAGGCACAAAATAAAAATCTTAATAAGCTGACGTTAATCATCCAAAGCTCCTTTTAAATGAAAGTCCTACATCTAAACGTAAAGTACGCACTGCCAATAGGCCTTGCGTTCATGATTGCCATTGTACCGTACAAATCCGACGCACAAGATGCATCATCACTCCCCTCGCTTGACAGCCTGCCCACGTTATTCTTATCAGGCTTATCGCCCGTTATTCTTGAGAAGGACGGAATTGAGGTTAACAACTTTAACCCGCTCACTTCCTTCTGGCTGGCAGTGCAAGAAACTCCCCCTGAGCTGGCAGGAGCACAAATAACGAATAGATACCGATTCACTCTTTTTGAAAGCTATTGGCGTATTTCCTATGGATTCGGGTATAACAAGAGATGGGATCTGGGTGCCGAATTCAGATTTTCACGTCGCAGGCTGGACGATGATGCCACGACTTCACCTATGACGGTATTTGGTTCGGACGATCCCGGAAGTGTTACTTATCAGGGACTTTCAATGGCTGGTGTCAGGGCTAGATATATGCCGTTCAAAAGTGTTCCGGAATTGACATTGCAGGGGGCGCTTACTTTTCCAGTAGCCAAGGAAGAAGTGCGACACGGTTTGGGACTGGACCGGACCCAATTTGAGCTTGGCGCAACTTATTATAAAAGCTTAGTGAAGAGAACGTACTACTTTCTGCAAACCAACTGGCTGGCGCGATTTGCCAATTCGGACAATGATCGCACTACTCACCAATTTTCTGCCAGTGCTTTCCTGGTGGAGAGCTTCTTCCAGCATCGCGTCTACTTATATCCCGGACTCACGTATGCGGGTAATTTTCAGAAGTACTCGGATGGCAGTTTCAATCAGATAAGTTATCAGATACTGGGTGGTCTTGGAATACAATATCAGCCCGTCAGGTGGTTCAGCGCTTCGATCTATGGTCAGATACCGTTCACACTCGAGAGCGGAAGTGCTACAACGGAATGGGTACGCGAAAGCTACAGTTCGTGGACGCTTGGCCTCTTATTTAGATTTTGAATGTTAGAGTAATTGCTGATAGAGAAGCAGAGTGCGGCCAGTTTGTACTGAAGTCACCATCATCATGTGAAATTTCTCCTTTTTCCAGGGGGCACCACCACACGCGGGTAGTCTATCGTCGTTAAAAGGTGTAGATTCTATGTCGATAAACTGTCCGGAAAACTCTTCGACGCCGAAGCCTTGCCCCGACCTGTCAATCCAAAACTGAATGATATTATCGTTGGTATTGATCATCCCGTAAACTGGGTTTTTGTGATAAAGACCTGTTTCTGGATTCGACGTATCAGCGCATGCAAGCCTTGCGACGCTCAGTTCCTCACTTGCCTTGCCGTTATACTCGGTGGGCGTAATGGTGAAATTTCCAGGACTATCAGGTACAGGGACTACCACAAACCAAATGCAATAGTCGGTATTGTTGGGGCTAATCCATGCGTTATTAATGTTAGGGGGTAACGGGGGGTTTGGAAGCGGGATAATAATTACCGGAGGTGCCGGCGGTATATAATCTTCATTGCCAACAAAAAAGCTCTCCGACTGTACGTTGAGGTTGTAGGAAACAAAGTCAGTGCAATCTTGATCCTGAATGCGAAGACTTACTTTTTCCCCCTTTGCACCTTTAGGCATCTTTGCGATCAACCCGACATCAGTCACAAATCTTAATTCTTCGGCAGGCACATCATTGAAATAAACATCCCTGCTTCGGAGGTTGTTGAGATTACTGGACTTGATCAAAATCTCATCTTCTTCAACATAGGGGTGTTCCGCAAAATAAACATCTGTAATATTATTACAATCGGGATTGCAGCCTCCCAAGCCGTAGCAAATCAAAACTGCGTTGGCCAGGTATTTGATACTTCGCATAGTATATATTTTAAATTTGATCTCTCATGAGTTCGATTATAACTTCTGATCGTTTCTTCAGGTCGTCAATTTTTTGAGTCATCAATACCTGTGCATTATCCGCTACCTTCTGTGCCTGATTTGCTCTCGCAGGTGCTGTCTTAAAGTACTCATTAATCTTGCTAATCCACAGCAGGAAAGTGGCATCGTGCACTTCCTTCAACAGATAGTCATATGTCTTTTCCAGTTCCGTCGCTGATTCCGCATCCGTCCAATAGTGTTTTACTGCACTTATATCCTTCTCATGCTCGCCATTAATCTTATCCCTGTATTCATTGTATTCTTTTATCAACCTTGAGTAATTCTGTGCTGCATCTCCCCTTTCGAAGCAAAGTTTTATAGAAGGCATCCAATCACGCAGGTCTTTGGCCCGGCTTATATAGGTGTTTAATTTTTCCGATACACTTGCGAATGTCTCCTGCTGTTTTAAAAATTTTTCGTCCAGCGCCGCATAATACTTTTTAAGAATGACCTTGATAGAATCTTTCAATTGAGCGATCTCTTTGCTTTGCAGATTAAGCTGTTTCTCCAAGTTCGACTGCACTTGCTGGTAGTGAAGCAGCGTATCCATCATCGCATTTCGCAGTGCCAGTATCTTTCTCTCTGATAGTTTATTTTTCGATTGAAGGTCTTTTATATTTTTATTGAGGTTGCTTACTTGTTGCATCAACTCGGCATTTATCTCATCACCCACAACCAAAATATTGCATGTAATAGTAAGTCTTGATGGCTGTAAATTTTCAAAGTGAATTTCACCTGCCGGGGGAACAATAATGTTATAATCCGAGGGGAGAATTGCTACTTTAATAGGTTTGCCGAAATCCGGAAGCCTGATTTCGTATCGGCCACTGGCATCGGTTCTAACGGTGTCGTCGGGCGAAAAGATCAACAACACCCTTGCCGCGCCGATCTTAGTCCCGTTAACCTCTCCGTATACGCTTCCGTTTACGTCAATGATGGCGCTTGGGAGCTGTGCATAGGATTGTCGGGTAACGAAGAGCGTCCCAAGCAAAAATATCAACGATCGAATATTCATTCGTCCAACGTTTGGATTTGAGTAATAGAAATTTATACAAATTTTCAAGCGACTACAACCATGGTTTAAGGATGCCGGTCAGTGCATCGAAAGCATAGCCAATTAATATTCGATTCCGCTTAGCGCACACGTTATCTGGTGAGCCTTAAACGTTCTCAAATTATATTTCACAAAGTGGAGAATTGCCTGTGTTTTTGGTTACAGCTATTCTTCCCCCTCGTGTTTTTTTAAGTATGCTTTTTCGAGCTCCGTTGCCCGGGTAACTTCATCTATTCTCAGACAACAATCGACTTTTCGATTTTCCAACTTCACGGGCTTGTA
Source organism: Chryseolinea sp. (assembly GCA_035316905.1). Taxonomy (GTDB): domain Bacteria; phylum Bacteroidota; class Bacteroidia; order Cytophagales; family Cyclobacteriaceae; genus Chryseolinea. Next base: position 4,060 of record DATHIE010000619.1, read on the forward strand.
GTTTGTGATGTTATCTGCGTTGGACTTGCTTGGGTAATACTTTCTGTTAAGGGATCTTAGGGTGTGATTCATCTTATGAAGCACTTCATAGTCATTCTTCTTCGGTTTCGGCAAATAGGTCGACAATGCATTCAGGCCAAGTGAGTTGCTCTTCTCCCGCGTTTTATGAAAGGCGTTCATCATTGGGATTGTTTTCATGACCGTTGAGTCCACAAAAGCGTGAATCAGCTTGTAAAGCTCGGGGTCCGCATTCGCTGAATGTCGCTCGAGAAACCGATTACTGATTTCCATCCAGTCACTGTGATTCTTTTGAATCCATTGTGCCCATGTGAGAGCGTCAGCCTGGCTGGGTTTGGATTCGACATCAAGGTGGTCAAAGATCTTTCCAATCCCCTCATTCGATAAAAAACCTTCAAATGTTTCTGGATATTCCTCCGGAACGGAGCGGGAATAGGTGACGTACCAAAAACTAATAAACCTGTTGAACAAGTTTTTCGCGTCTTCAAATTCCGCAAGCTTCAAGGGCTTTAACCGCTCGTACTCTCTGCTCTGTGCTAGACTATCGATGATGTAAACGGTAATAACAACACCCAGTATTTCAGTAAAGAAATTCAATCCGAAGTCCTTCAGTCCATTGTCGGCCTTAAGCCACAGCACCAAGCCAAGGGACAGAAATAGGCACAACAACACGAACAGCAGATATTTATGCCTGAATAACTTCATTTCTTGGCTCCGGTTAGCTCTTGGGTTGTCGAATAGATCAATTAATTTAACACATCTTTATGTCAATAACAATTGGTAAGGGAAGGAACTATACTGGGGTTCACGTGACCCTGAGCTAAGGCTTCGCCGGAGGTTCGGGCAGCCACCAAGTTAGGGCAGGCGGCCAATAGGGTAAGTTCAAACAAGGCCCAACTAAGCTATTCGCGTTATTAAGAACCATGAAAGCATTTCCAAAACACTATTTCCACTGCTTCAATCCGCCAACACTTCCTGAGACTCATAAGCAAAATGCATATGCTCGTGTACTTCCTTGTCCCAATGCCGCGATCGGAATTCGCGCTGAGGCTTAGAATGCAAGAACCGGTCAAAGGCAGCGTAATTTCTGAAATGACAAGTGACAACGAACTCATAGGGATTTAGCTTTCCATTGTTGCGGATGAATTCAAAGTGTTCAATGAAAGGTGTGCTAAGAATTTTTTGTAATTCGTTTATAAACTCATTCTCGCGGCTCGAATATTTCTCATGGATCAATTTGAAAGCAACGGTGATTCTAACCGGACTCGAACTCGTTAGAAGCTGTCCGGCGGAAATGCTGTTCGAACTAGCAAAGGAAATTAGCTGAGTCCGGTCTGTATTGTGAGTTAGTCGAATAATTCCTTTTGACTGCAAGAATGTTTTTACTCTCATGATAGCCCATACCAGGTTGATCTGTTTATGAAACGAAATTCTGCCCTGTACACTTTCCATGAGCGCCTTTAATTCCACTACACCTGATGGGGATTGTTTGATTGTTGCTACGATTGCCTCCGTGATTTGGTCCGCAACGTCGGGGGAAACTCCTTCGATGAAGTGCCCGTTTGTTTGATTTACCGGTTCTAATACCATATCTCCACAAGTTCCATGCGCTCTATCTCCACAAGTCTTTTATCAAAGCGAAATATAGAGCGAAAATTTATTCACTTTCGGACTTTTCGACGATCTCCTCATTTTAAACGACTGGTCGGACAATTTTTTTTCACATCAATGTTTTCGAACGGTTGCGCCATACGAAAATGGTTCGTTTAATATTAAGTTCCTGCTCCCCAAAACTCAATTTTCACTAAATAAAGAAGGGATGTTTAAAGCAACACTCTTCAAGAGGTTACATCAAACATCCCTCAACGTCTTAGATCCTTCCTCAGGCAATGGCTTTACGAGCTTCCCTGTCGGGATCGTTTTTCACTGCGCATGTATCGTCAAGGATCATAGTCTCGCCGTTAGCACTAGTGTACGCCGGCCACTTGGGTAATGTTCCTCCGTTAGGATTGCCAGTTCGCATAAAGCTTACCAACGCCTCACTCATCTTTGTGGAAAGTTTGCGTGGACGGGCGCCTCCTCCTGTATGCGTGATCATCAGATCGGTATTGTAAAACCAGAAACAAATGTCCGCACAGTGGAACGCGCGCATCCTGTTGTCGAATAGCGGCGGCTGCCAGCCGAACCAGGCTACGTATACGCCAGCTGACTGCTTCGATTTCGCATCAGCCAGAGCGATTGCATTCTGGCGATTGCTTGCAATCATTGACCATATTTCAACCGGCTTCTTGTCAGGGAATGCTTTGGTATAAGCATCGACAATGCCTGCAGTTTTGTCTCCAAAGCGTTCTTTGAGTTTTTCTTTGACGCCGTTGGTGTCAAT
>DATHIE010000620.1:0-13895 GCA_035316905.1 Chryseolinea sp.
TCGGGTCAAGCAAAGTAGTTGTATCGCCAAGGTTAGATGTATCTCCCTCAGCAACTTTACGCAAGATTCTTCGCATGATCTTTCCGGACCTTGTTTTTGGGAGACCGCTGACGAATTGTATTTTATCTGGTTTCGCGATGGGCCCTATGATCTTGGCAACTGTTTCGCGGATCTCTGCCCGAAGTTTTTCTTCCTCCATGGGCTTATCGTAACATATCACAAATGCATAGATCCCCTGTCCCTTGATATCATGAGGAAAGCCCACTACTGCGGTTTCGCAGACAGCTGAATGTTCATCTATTGCACTTTCCACTTCCGCAGTTCCCATGTTATGTCCCGAAACGATGATGATATCATCTACCCTTCCCGTAATCCGGTAATAACCCTCGTCATCTCGTTTGCATCCATCACCTGTGAAATATTTTCCGGGGAACGTAGAGAAATAAGTGTCTTTAAATCGTTGGTGATCCCCATAAATTGTGCGTGCCATAGATGGCCACGGAAACTTTATCGTCAACCTGCCTTCACCAGAAGCTGTTAACTCCTTCCCGTTTTCGTCCATTAGAGCCGGCTGAACACCGGGCATTGGTAACGTCGCGTGCGCCGGTTTTAGTTTTGTAACGTGGGCGATAGGCGAGATCATAATTCCCCCCGTTTCAGTTTGCCACCATGTATCGACGATCGGGCACTTTCCTTTGCCAATATTCCTATCATACCAATGCCATGCCTCCTCGTTGATTGGTTCGCCGACGGTACCTAAAACTTTTACGGAAGAAAGATCACTTCTTTCAACAAAACTGAGTGGTGCTTTTTCTAATGAGCGAATGGCTGTAGGTGCTGTGTAAAAGATATTCACCTTGTGTCGTTCTATTGCCTGCCAGAACCGGCCCATATCCGGCCACGACGGGATGCCTTCAAAAATCACCGTAGTTGCGCCGGCAGAAAGAGGACCGTAAAGAATATAGGAATGTCCTGTGATCCACCCGACATCGGCTGTACACCAAAAGACCTGACCTTCTTTGTACTGAAACACAGTCCGAAAGGTGTAGTTTATGAAGACCATATACCCCCCACAGGTATGGACCATACCTTTAGGCTTGCCGGTTGATCCGGATGTATAAAGAATAAACAGCAGGTCTTCAGAGTCCATCACCTCTGCCGCACAGTTGTTATCAACCTTCGACATCTCAACGTTCCAGTCAAAATCACGTCCTGCTTTCATTTCGGGTTTGGAGCTAATGCAGTCGAGGACAATAGTAGATTGCACTGATGGACATTTTATTAGTGCCTCATTCACGATTGCCTTGAGATCGATTTTCTTTCCACCTCTAAACGATCCATCGGCGGTCAAGACGAGTTTGCATCCTGAGTCATTAATTCTATCAATCAATGATCCCGCTGAAAAACCAGCAAAGACCACTGAGTGAACTGCTCCAATTCGTGCGCATCCTAAAACGGCGTATGCCAGTTCGGGTACCATAGGCATGTAGATACAAACGCGATCTCCCTTTTTTATACCCTTTGCTTTAAGCATGTTGCCCACTTTACAAACCTGCTCATGAAGCATTTTGTAGGTTATATGTTTAGGCGCGTCTTTAGGATCACTGGGTTCCCAAATAATTGCCGTCTGATTTGCCCTCGATGGCAGGTGACGGTCAATACAATTCTCCGTTATATTCAGTTTGCCTCCGATAAACCATTTTACCTCTGGTTTATGGAAGTCCCACTCCAATACCTTATCCCATTTCTTTTTCCAAACAAAATCGCTGGCAACCTCAGCCCAGAATTCTTCAGGAGATTGAATGCTTTTATCGTATTGTTTCTGATAATCTTCGAAAGATTGAATATTGCTCATAAAGGCGTCTTGGTTTCAATTTAATTTTTCAAATACCGTCCTGGATCCAATGCTTTTTGCAGGTATTTCGTGCAGCGGCTTGATCGTAAAATACTTGCAACATTTTATTTTAGTCGGATCGAGGACAACAATTTGAATGTAATCGTTTAAGTGACAAACGTTAACGTTAAAATTCTATTCTTTTTCCGGAAATTCAAATTTTGTACAAAAGTGTGTTAAAAACACATGGGATAATTTTCGTAAATTTCTATTGAGCCCTCCCAAATGAAAGACCTTACTGCCTCTATAGTCGCGTATAAGAGTCCAGCGAGCATTCTGGCTCAAACAATCCATAGTTTCCTGAGCGCTACTCAGGACTCGAGATTATTTTTGATCGACAATTCTCCTACCGATCAGCTTAAATACCTGGCATATGATCCGCGAATCACTTATATCTTCAATGCCAGGAACATTGGATTTGGGGCCGGACATAATATTTCATTGAGAAAAATAATCGATGAATCGAGATATCATCTTGTATTGAACCCTGACGTTTATTTCGATGTAGACGTATTGACAACTCTTTATAATTATATGGAAGAAAATCCAGATACCGGCCTGGTAATGCCTAAAGTATTGTATCCCGATGGGAGGCTTCAGCCGGTGTGTAAACTACTTCCATCACCAAAAACGCTGATAGTTAGAAGGTTCTTGAATTTTCTCACATCGACGCTGGAAAGAGAGAATTATCGTTATGAGCTGCACCTTTCAGGGTATGACAAGGTCATCGATGCACCCTTCCTCTCAGGCTGCTTTATGTTCTTAAGGACTGAAGCTTTACGCAGAGTAGGATTATTTGACGAACGATTCTTCCTCTATACCGAAGACACTGATCTATCCCGCCGTATTCATAAACATTTCAGAACCGTTTTTTTTCCTGACGTTACAATCCGTCATTATCACCAGCGTGGATCGTATAAGAGTCCATTATTATTATGGCGCAACGTTCTCAGCGCCGTGAAGTATTTCAATAAATGGGGATGGGCAATCGATGAAGAACGTGAAAGCTTCAACAGTCGCGCAATTCAACAAGTGCTGTTAAATTCAAGCAAAGTAACATAAACCCCGTTATCCATGAACCTAGCTTACACCATTGACAGATCGCTTGTACAATATTATGTGGGCCTGGGGACGCTGTCTCTTGCAAGCATAACATTGCCATTTTCTACGGGTGTATGCCATGCGGCCATCGTTCTTTATTTATTGAACTGGGCCTTCGAAGGCAACTGGCGCGAGAAATTCTCAGTAATTAGAAGTAATGTTCTTATCATACTGATAATCGTGCTTTTTATAATGGAGCTGTTTGGAACTTTATATACCGACGCCGCTGGAGTCTCAGGTCTTGAGAAGAAAGTCTTTTTTGTGCTGCTTCCTGTTGCTTTGGCAACGAGCGAAGTAAAATTGACCATGAGGAACATTTATCAAATCCTTTACTGTTTTGTGGCATCGTGCCTGATAGGTACTTTCATCTGTCTTGCAAATGCTTCGTATCAGATCACCCTATTAACCGAAGGAACGCCATTGGCTATACTTTCCTATCTGGATGCTTCCGACTACAAAAACCTCAATTACGGTGCGTCTGATGGATGGCTGTCGTTCTCTTATGTTTCGTTGGCAAGTGGCATAGGTATACATCCTACCTATTTCTCTCTATACCTGGCCTTTGCAATCACATTCCTTTTGTACAGACTGGATGACGGACGCGTCTGGCTCCGAATAGTCTCATGGATCCTGATTGGTTACTTTTCATTTTTCATCGTGCTTCTGAGCAGCAGGATCATAATTGTCGGCATACTTGCCATTTTTGTCATTGCAATCATTCAAGCGCTGCGATCGAAAAAAACCTGGACTAAAGCTTTGTGTCTCGTCATAATCGTGAGTCTATCGGGCAGCTTGTTATATCTAAATCCTGTCAGTCGCTACCGAAACCTACAGGAGATACCTTTGGCTTCACTGCACATTCAATCTAACAGTAACTATATCAATTCCACTGAGATCAGGGCATCTCTCTGGTGGATGGGATTAAAAGCATCTGAACGTGTAAATCTCATCTGGGGAACAGGCACTGACGACGTACACGACGCTATGAAACAAGTCAGCAACGACTATCACGTTACAAACAGCCTAGAATCTTATGATCCGCACAATCAATTCCTGTTTACGCTGATCGGATCCGGCATCATAGGGTTGACCCTGTTGATCGCATTGATGGCATTCTCGCTTTTCCACGCCCTGGTGAATCACGACTATCTCTATGCAACATTTATTTTTCTATTTATTCTGCTTTGTACTACAGAGACTGCGCTCCAGCTTCAAAAGGGTATTGTATTTTTCGCGATATTCTTTTCGCTTCTCGCATTCAAGAAAAGAACTACAGTCCCTACTGCTCCAACATTAAATACGGTTTGAATTTGGCTCACAACGGTAACGATATTGATTTGAGAGTTCACGTGCTGAAAACGCTACTCTATTATGATATTTTCAACTATCCCTTGAAATGCAAAGAAGTGTTCAAGTTTCTTGGAACAAACAGCATAACCGAAGCCGACGTACAGCATACGCTGGAGGCGCTTGTTAAAGACGTGGTGGTCTTTCGCTTTAATGACCTCTACAGTATTCAACCCAATGAATCAAACATCCACAGACGGCTAACGGGAAATAAGGAAGCAGAAAAATGTCTCGGCATTGCCGGTCAGAAAGCAAAGTTAATTTCAAAATTCCCTTTCGTCAGAGCTGTGCTCGCCTCGGGATCATTGTCGAAGGGATACATGGATGAAAGATCCGATATCGATTACTTTATCATTACTGCTCCAAATAGACTTTGGATTGCAAGAACCCTTCTTGTAATGTACAAAAGGTTGTTCCTGAAGGGATCACACAAACACTTTTGTGTAAACTACTTTGTAGACGAGGATCACCTTGAAATTGAAGAAAAAAATTTGTTTACGGCGACCGAGCTGGCAACCGTTTTGCCGCTTTACGGTGCGGAACAATACACGAAGCTGATTAAAACGAATAACTGGCTGAAGGGCTTTTTTCCGAATTATACTTCGCGGCGTGTTGAAAATGTGCCTGTATTAACTATAAGAGGATTCAAAAAGGTCTTTGAGACATTGATAAATGCATGCTTTGCAACGCATATTGAATCGTTTTTCAGAAGCCTTACCATGAACCGGTGGAAACGGCTTTACGAAAAAGAATATTCAAAGGCTGATTTCGACATCGCGTTTAAGTCAAAAGAATACGCGTCAAAAAATCATCCTCGACATTTTCAGCGGACGATCATGGATCGTTATTCTGAGAAGGTGAAACTTTTTGACTTTTCCCTGGTACTAAAGAATAAGCGAAATCTTTCCCTGGATAGCGGCATTGGGCCCCACGGGCAGATGCACAACGTATGAAGCTACTGATAACACATTCTTACCTTTATAAGCTCGATGCCAAACAATGGCGGTTCAAACAACCATATCCTCCGTTGGGGACAATACTGGCTGCGGCAGTTCTGCGAAGAGAAGGTCATCAGGTTGTTTTCTTTGATACGAATCTGCGGGACAGCCCGGACGAGATAATCCCCGTACTACAAAAAGAAACACCTGATTGTGTGATCATCTATGACGACGGGTTTAATTACCTGACCAAGATGTGTCTCACCAACATGCGAGACGCTGCATTCAGAATGGCTGAAGAAAGTAAAAAGCTTGGATGCACGGTAATTGTGTCGAGTTCTGACGCTGCCGATCACTACGGGAAATATTTTGAACACGGCGTTGATTACGTTGTGAAGGGCGAAGGCGAAGTTACGCTCACTGAATTAATTGGCTCGTTGGCAAACAAAGCTGATATCAGATTGCTGCCAGGATTAGTTTACACCAGGGATGGAGAACCTGTCGCAACGTCACAAAGACAAGTGCTTCGCAACCTTGATGACCTTCCGCTTCCCGCATGGGATCTTATTGACATTGACAGCTACCGGAAAATTTGGCAGAAACACCATGGCTACTTTTCTCTGAATCTTGCCACCACGCGTGGATGTCCATTCAAATGCAACTGGTGCGCTAAGCCGATCTATGGAAACCGCTATACCTCGCGGTCACCCCAACATGTCGCGTCTGAGATTGAAATGCTCCTGACCACCTACTCCCCTGATCATTTCTGGATGAGTGATGACATTTTCGGGTTAAAGCCGGGGTGGGTACAGGACTTTGCAGAGGTCGTACAAGGGAGACAACTCAAATTCAAGTATAAAATTCAATCCCGGGTTGATTTGTTGTTGCAGGAGGATACTCTTGACGCCCTGGTGCGGTCGGGGGTAGAAACCGTTTGGGTGGGTGCCGAATCAGGTGCGCAGAAGATCCTGGATTCAATGGACAAGGGTACAACGGTCGGCCAGATCTATGAAGCTACCCGCTTGATGAAAGAAAGGGGCATCAAGGTGGGTTTCTTCATTCAATTCGGTTATCTGGGAGAGACCCGGGACGATATAGATGCCACCTTAAAAATGATCCTGGACCTGATGCCTGACGAGATGGGAATTTCCATTTCATACCCCCTGCCGGGCACGAAATTCTATGAAAAAGTAAAGGACCAACTCAGGGAAAAGCAAAACTGGAGCGACTCCGACGACCTGGCGATGATGTTCCAGAGCACATACAGCAGTGACTACTACAAAAAACTCCACCAGTATATTCACGCCGTTTATCGAAAACACAAAGGTTACGCGTCCCTCCGGAAACTCTTTAAGCGCCCATTGCGTCTAAACCATAGGGAACTGCGTTCGGGACTGGCAACATTTTACTATATTCCTACTTCATTCGCGCAGCGGTTGCGATTGACGGAGTTGGAGCATACCAGTACTTAGCAGCAGATTAATTTTCATTCAACCACTAAAAGACTTTTGACCCATATGCGTTATTACGTCGGTACGTCTCGGAATTTCTGATTCGTCCGCATACTTATCAATCCATGGCAGCGCCCTTTGACCATATCGCCACTTTTGACTCGGTCCTTACCCGAAGTGTGATAGGCCAACTCCAACGTAAGCAGGTATGGAATTACCTTGAACGGATTGCTCCAGACCTTGACGGCCTGGAGATACTTGAATTGAACTGTGGAACAGGAGATGATGCACTTCTGTTTAGCGATAAAGGATTCAATATTGTTGCGACCGATGTCTCGGAAGAGATGCTGAAGGTTACGGTTCAAAAAGCGAATCAGTTCTCAATGCAGAACAAAATAAGCTCGCATTATCTTGATCTCGATAGTTTCGACGAAACATTATTCGACAAGAAGTTTGATCTTATATTCTCCAACTTCGGTGTAGCGAACTGTATCAATCCCGACGCATTAAAAAAATTGCTGAATAAGATTCCTTCGCTGCTTTCGCCCGGCGGAAGATTCATCGCGGTCGTCATGCCAAAGTTCTGCCTATGGGAAAGTTTGTACATGCTGCTGAAGTTTCGATTCAGAAAAGCATTCAGAAGGATGACGAACAAAGGCGTGATGTTGGATATACAGGGAAATAACATCAAAACGTGGTTCTACAATCCTTCAAGAATCAAAAGATGGGCCGGAGCACATTTCAAAGTTGTCACCACGCGGCCTGTTGGTTTCGCCTTACCTCCTTCACAACTGGAATCAGACTTCACCAGAAGAAAAGGATTTCTCCTTCAGTTAAATAACCTGGAGAAAAAATTCCAGAGGGTGAGTATTCTTTCAGGGATGGCCGATCAATATATCGTCGACCTGCAGCTTAAATAGATCCTGCGTTGAATCCTGGACTTAAAGAACACGCATTAGCTGATCAGTTTGCTGCTGTTGATCGTGCATTCAGCAAACAATCATACCACTACGACGAGAGTGATCGGGCAAACCCAATCCTGAAAGATATGCGTGAACAGGTATATGCTCACGTAAACAGATATTTAAGACCAGGTTGCTCAATACTCGAACTCAATGCGGGGACGGGAATAGATGCAATGCATTTTGCTTCATTGGGTTACCGCGTGCACGCAACGGATCTTTCTTCCGGAATGATCAAACAGATCAAGGATAAGATGCAATACTCAATCCTTCAAGGTCGTTTGACCTGTCAACAACTTTCATACGATCAACTGCAGCAAGTGGGCGATGAAAAATTCGATTACGTTTTTTCCAACTTCGGAGGACTCAACTGCATTCAAGATCTTTCCAGCGTGACCCGAGACCTGGCCACACTTCTTCATCCCGGCGCATTTGTTACGTTCGTTATTATGCCGCCTGTCAGCTTATGGGAGCTGGCGTGGATCTTAAAAGGAAATCCAAGTCAGGCATTCAGGCGGTTACACAAGAATGGTGTCAAAGCTCACCTTGAGGGCGAGTTTTTCGAAACCTATTATCATTCACTAGGGAAAATAAAAAAGGCATTTGGCTCAGAATTCAAGTTCATTCGTTCTGAGGGACTATGTGCGTTGTCTCCGCCGCCCTCGCCGAAAGAATTTGCATTGAAATACCCCAGACTGTATGCGACATTGAGAAAGATGGATTCTTCAGTGCGGTCATTCCCCCCATTCAACCGGTGGGCTGATCATGTTATTGTGACCTTTAAATTGAAAAGTTGATGATTGTCCCTGGGCGGCGCAGAAAAGCGGAGGGACCATTTCATTTCAATAGGATTCCCGAGATGCTCTGACTGGTATTTTCATCACGGTATGGATGAAATCGGTAACTTTAATCATAAGATTGTGGTGAATCCAAATTCATTCTTTCGAAGATCAAACGACGGGATATTGAAATCACCCCTACCCGGTATTTGCATGGACTATAATTGATTAATAATTGAAATTCTATAGCGCGATCTTGCACCCACTCCTCGCAATGTTAAATCCCGTTGAAAAACGGAAGGGTGTGTGGGTAATCGTGCTAATGGTGTTTACTGCACTACTTGATTTCTTTAGCTTGGCTTCCTTCCTTCCGCTTTTCGCTCTTCTTGTAAATCCCGGATTCATTTCTACGAATAAATATGCGGCGCTCCTCTATGATACATTGGGTTTTTCGTCTCCAGCGTGGTTCATAGGCTTGCTGGCGATAACGGTATTGATTCTTACACTACTCAAAAATGTAATTGCGCTGAGGATCACACGCTCGAAGGCTGCCTATACATTTACTTTAGGAAGTCACCTGTCGTCACGTATGCTATCCAAATACATTGCAATAAGTTATCTCAGATTCACGCAGCTGGATTTTAGCAAAGAATTGAATAGGATTGCAAATCTTCCGATCGCGTTTGCAAATAATGTCATAATGCCAATTGGAACTCTGATTTCAGAGGGACTTGTTTTTATGTTACTATTATTTTGTATTGCCTTTTATGATATCAAGGTCTTTGCTTTTCTATGTGTTATTCTGGTTCCGGCCGGTCTACTTTACAGAATGAAAAGGATAAGCATAAAAGAGACCAGCCTCGACTTGAAAGAGAAATGGCCTCTCACTTTAAAGTATGCGCTCCAGGCAGTAGAGGGACTTTCGGAGATCAGAGTTTTTGGAAAGGAACAGTTTTTCAAGAATCGGTTCACCACAATTAGCGAAAGCCTGGCGAAGACGTTCGTTCGAGACCACACAACACAATCGGGGACCTCAAGACTTACAGAAATTATAGCAGCTTTTATTGTGTGTTCCCTGATAGTCTACTCACTTCTTCTCGATAAAAATTACCAAAAAACCATCATACTTCTCGGTCTTTACGCCGGGGCAAGTTTCCGGATCATACCTTCTTTGAATCGCATACTTAATGCTTCACTGCAAATCAAGACGCATGAGTATCTTTTTCATGAGCTGGAAGAATTGTCAAATCCAGAACCCCCTAATAGCACTACGCCGAAATCGGAAGTTTCTTTTAATGACAACATACAGCTCGATGACATCTCTTTTAGTTATCCCGGTGGGCCTAACGTGCTTGACCATGTTTCATTCACAGTTCGTAAGGGCGAGAAAATTGCTTTAGTTGGAAGGTCCGGGTCCGGAAAAACGACCTTGCTCCTGATTCTCCTTCGCTTTCTTTCCGACCACAGTGGCAAAATTTTATTGGACGGAAAAGAAATTGGGATTGAAAACTACGGTGCATTTCGACCTATCTTCAGCTATGTTCCTCAAAGTCCTTACATGATCGATGGTTCAATACTCGAGAACATTGCATTTGGCGTCCCCGCACCGAATATCGACCATGAAAAAATCCGTCAATTAATCCATGATCTTGACCTGGACGAAATTATCGGTCAGCTGCCTGATGGACTGGCAACACAGATCGGTGAACGGGGCATTAAACTATCCGGTGGTCAGCGCCAGCGTATTGCGATTGCCCGGGCGCTGTACGCTGATGCAGAAGTCTTGTTGTTGGATGAAATTACCAATCAACTCGACGCCAAGACTGAACAAGAAATTGTGAAGAGTCTTGAGAAAGTGGCTCAACAAAAGAAGACGATCATCATGATCACACATCACAATGATTTATTGAAACATTTCGATCAGGTATTGAAGATTGAGAATGGAATTCTTTCTGAGCTCAATGTTGTTCAATCTTTGACTCGCTGAAACCTATGAGCGAAAGGGAAATCTTCGTGAGTATTGTTGTTCCCACCTATAACCGGGCCCATTTAATTGGAGAGACGATCCAGAGCATAATCGATCAAACGTATACACATTGGGAATTAATTATTGTCGATGATGGATCAGAGGATGATACAAAAAATATTATCGACAGATTCACCGACAAGAGAATTCAATACTTCGCAATTGCTCACTGTGGAATGTTCGGAAAAGTCAGAAACATGGGCATGCAACGAGCGAAAGGCGACCTTATTGCGTTTCTTGATTCAGACGATCTATGGAAGCCAAACAAACTTTCATTCCAACTTTCTCTCTTCAAACAGGATCCTGACGCAGGTTTTATTTTTGGTCACGCTGAACAATTTGGAATAGGAGCTATTCCCCCACCCCAGGTGGAAACCTTTTACTCGGGCAACGTTTTCATTCCTCTACTGCTTGAAGAGCGTTTTGTTTTCGTTGTGCCGTCGATTATGTTCAAAAAGGAAGTGCTGCATACGGTCGGATACATTGATGAAAGCCTGATCATTGGAAGCGACGTTGAGTATTTTCTTCGAATGGCCTGTCGTTACAAAGGAATTTTCAGTAACGAGATTTTGGTAAGAACAAGGAAGCACGACGAAAACACTTCACAAAGATTAGAGGTAGCATCTCATCTCGAGCACAAGCAGATGATTGAAAAGTTTTTTAGGGATGGGTATTTAAGCAAAGAGCAGTATGTCTTTTTAGCATCGACACAGTTTTATAAACTTGGATTGGTGCACCTGCGGAAGAAAAAGCCCAAGGAGGCAATGAATAACTTTCTTAGTTACATAAACCTCAAACCGCTACATTACAAAGGGTGGATTCGCCTGGGGCAAGCCGCCCTCGGAGCGCTCTCGTAATAATTCACTTAATAAAAAGCGCTGTAGCACCTTGAGCTCTGATCACGAGGTAATTCAAGATTTCATTGAGCCCCAGAGGATTCCATAGCCAAATAACACGAGACAGGTTAGAATTACCTTTCATGTCTTATAAAGTTCCGCGAGTTGATCAACAGTCCAATGTATGGAGTGAGTATTTGACCATTGTTGTGCAGATTGTACTACCTTCCTTTGTAACGCGGGATCCTTTAGAACCTCCAGCACCTTATCGGCCAAAGCAACGTGATCTCTTACATCCACTGCAATGCAGCAAGACGGTTCGTCATACATCAATCCTACCTTTGTTCCACAAACGAGAACCCCGCTACTCATTGCTTCGGCTACTACCTCGCTTTGACCTTCTGAGAGCGAAGTGTGCAAAAGGATATCGGCCTTGTTATAATATTCAGGAAGAAGTTCATAAGGCAATGGAGCTATGAAAGTAATGTTGTTGATGTTCAGTGAAGCAACAAGCGCCTTCACCTGGGGTTCCAACACCCCTTCGCCAATTATTGTAAGATCTGCAGCCACCTTATCGCTGATCAATTTAAACGATCTCAATAACGTCTCCTGATCCTTGACCGGATTCAAATTTGCTATATGTAAAAATTGAATTGGACTGGCGATTTGTTTTGGCTGAAACGCAAACAACCACGTGTCTATCCCCCATGGAATGATTTGAATTCGTTCACGAGTCAATCCTGCCTTTTTAAGATTATCGAGAAGGTATTTTGTCAGAACGACGACCTCATCCGCTCGTTCTAATGTCCACAGTATTAGCAGGCGTGCGAGTGGCCGTTGAAGTTGGCCGTAGCTGATTTCCGGCAACGCTATCGCGTCTCCACCTAATATGCTGACTATACTTTTTACGTTAAGGATACCTGCCAATATCACCGCGAACATTCCGGAGGGTAACGCCCAAAATCCATGAATGACTCGAAAGGTTTTCTTTTTATGATGCTGCCTCACTGTTAAGAACAACTTGACAAACCGTACTAAACTGATTCGATGTGAAACATCAATCAATTCAAATCCAGTATGATGATAGTCTTTGTTGATCTTAAAGAGCGAGAAAACCGTGATCTCAAAATCTTTCGACAATAACTTCACAAGCCGTTCCAATACAGGCACACCCAAATTACCTTTCCCGGTACCTATACCTCCAGGTATAATGATTGCTATTGATGTCTTCTTTGGAATCATTTAATACTCAATATTTCCTGGCAAACGGAAATCATTTTTTGTGATATAGCCTTTGCCGACATGTTCCGTTGGTATCGCTCCAAAACTTTTTTTCGTTCTTCAGCGACTTTTATGGTGTCGCTGTAGATCAGCTTGGCCTTCATATCGTCCACATTACCTGGCGAAAAGAGGGCGCCGCATTCACCGTCGCCGGTCATTGCACGGAAGGAAGGAATATCGGCAAGTATCGGAATGCATCCGCATGACATTCCTTCGCACACCGCGACTCCCATCCCTTCATAATGAGAAGTTGAAATAATAAAGTCGGCACTGTTATACCAATACAACAAATCGTCGTGTTGCACTTTCCCAACCAGAATAATTCGCCCTGACAGGTCCATCGCATTATTAAGAATCAATTGCACCTCCTCGATTAGCTCGGTACTTTGGTAAATCACATAAAGGTTAGCATCTTGAACAGTTCTGGCAAATTCAATAAAGCCCTTTATCAGTGTTAGAGGATCTTTGTTCGTATCAAAGCGTCCCACCCAAATATAGGTTTTCGAACTGCTTACCTTAGTCACTCCTTTTGCTATTTCCCTATCAACCGGATAAAAAACTGATGGGACTTCCGTCACTTCACAAACTTTGCTTATAGATCCAATTTGTTTCACTTCCACCCAGAGTTTGGCCTGTTCAAGGGAAGGAAAGAAGTACGCTGACGCAAACCGGTCAACTAATCGCTGCAAAAATCCCTTGACATGTCGAAGAGGCCTTTCAGAATGATGTTGTATAATTATTTTTGCCGACTTGACTGAACGGTGAAGAAGAAGGATCTGCAACGGAAAATTAAATCCGTGGACGATAATTACATCAGGTTTGAGTTTGACAATGTATCGATGAAGATTTAGGGGAAATATAGTTTGCAGTCGATCGAACTTGAGAAAATGGTACTCCACACCATTTCTTTTCAATTGGCCGGTATATCGGATACAGTGCACGCTTTTTATATCCGCATGTTTTGCCATTTCCTCAACCAACGACACAAAAAAATTAATTCGCTTAAGCCACTTTTCGGGGTCATCGTCTGTGATGGGTGCATAAGAAAGATGTACGATCCTCATCCCTTCCGTAAATATAGTGTTGTCTTCAGACCCTGGTCCATTCGCCATTGTGCGTAGTATTGGTGTATGTGAGCCAGGGTCGGTCCTGAGTTCTCCAATACGGCGCTATGCACAATTTGATAGAAATGGATTCGATGAATTCCGTGATCGGAAGATCCTACATGGATCATTTCCCGGTACCGCAAAGCCCATTCTGGCAGTGGAAAATCAAAGACG
>DATHIE010000621.1:0-5603 GCA_035316905.1 Chryseolinea sp.
AAGTTCAGGAATCAGAAATAAATTCTTGGCTAGGCTGAATTGAGTATACAGTCCGGCGTGCCATCCCGAAAGACTTTGATCGGTCTTAACATCGGCGTCATACTTCGGGAAGTTATGGTTCCAGCCAGCTTTAATGCCAACGGGAACCTGACCTGTGACGCGAGAGCCTCCGAAAATCAAAAGAATCAGGCAAAAAGAATTAACAATTCGTGGAAATCTCATAGCAACGTTATCACGAATGAATTTACAAGAATTTTAATTATGCAAGACGAATTGGGTTAATTTGAAGGGACAGAACGATAAGTTTAACGAACTTAGACTTGAGAGGGCAAAGCACGAACAAAGAATGAAACATATTATTGATAGCGGTAATCGTTTAAGAAGGGCCGTTCGGCTAGTTAGTATGAGCAAGCAAAGCGAAAAGAAGGAACGGAAAAGAAAACTTAAGGAACTAAAGGCACAGGAAGACATACGGAAGGATCACTACGTACCCGAATGTTACCAGAACGCCTTTACCGATGACGAGGGCAAGCTTTGGGTATGGGAGAAAGCGAATTATACCAAACGGTTTGCCTATATGTACCCCGCTCAGATATGTTGGGAAGATCATTATTACGAAGTGCCGGAAGAACTACTTAAAAGATTCGATCAGAAAGACCCGAAGGTCATTGAATCAAAAGCTTTCAGTCAATACGAGGGATCAATACAACGACTCGTTGATTGGTTTCTTATGGGTATTGAGTCTATCAGCATGCAAGACTTCATTGTACTTTGCCACGGGTATCTACTCCAAAAGCAACGGGTTCCTTTTCACGTTAACGGCCTTGCAGAACTTGCTAAGACTGACGGGCAGAATCTCACCAAAGGTGCATTACAGGATGTAAGAACCAACTTCACGCAGGGCGTGAAGAACTCGCCGGATTATGAACAGTTCAAGGATCACCCCAACCTGAAATACTTTCTATCCGATGAGTACTGGCAAACGGTATTTGAACATTCTTTGGTCATGCCGATGGATTGGCATCATACCCAACTTAACGGCTTATTGTCAACCGCTACAGGATCAAACCCGGCGATGACGAACGCATTGGGTAGACTGTCTATGATGCAGCTTCACATACTTGGCGCTCCAGAGGGTCACTACTTTCTTTGCTCTGATAACCCGGGTTTCAGCTTTATTCAAAATCCAGACTTACCGGGTACAGTAGCTACGGTCAACACAAACTTTTTAAACAACGTTGGTATCAATTTCCCCTTGAGTTCAAAGCTTGCCCTCTACATTCATTTGGGTGAACAGCAAGACCTTGATGCCCCGAAAAGAAAAGTACACTACTTTGATGTACCCGAACAAGATATGATTGCTTTCAACTTTGATACAATCCGTTGGGCCGATAAGAAAGTTATGTGCGTTGACAAGAAGTATATGACTAGGTACGTTGAAGGGTTGAAGAATTATAAACCTTAGTCTCATAACTCATAACGAAGAAAGCCTGCAATTGCAGGCTTTCTTGTCGGGGCGGCCAGATTCGAACTGACGATCTCTTGGTCCCAAACCAAGCGCGATACCGGGCTACGCTACGCCCCGATCCTATTTTAAGGAGCGCAAAGATACATTTAATCTTTTCAATATTGCTAGCATGATCTTAAATTCTAAACATATTTTTGACAGCAAAAATGGGCACCCAAATAGCTGATCATTAATATTTTACAAACAAATCGAACAACCTTTAAGAGCCAACTGGAAGCGCCGTAGCTAGGGGGAGGGAAGAACTTAGTTACGCAGATCTTCTCCGCGCTGCTCCCGAATAAAAAAACCATGGTCGAACACGGCTCTTAAACCTCTATTTAGAAGTCCTAAGTTCTACCCCTGATTGACCTTTAAATTCATCTTTCCTACCCTCTTGACTTGCTTTGATCATTTTCAAAATGAATTCAGTCAGTTTAAATGGGTCAACCGCAAGTTGTCCAACTGAAATAACTACTAGATGTGCACGTATCTCAGGGTAGATCATACGTGGTCTATTAACTGCTGCTTTCTTGAGTGACGATAAGTATTTGTCGTCCACAAGCAAAAAAACATCTGACACGACCATTGCGTCTTGTGCCCAAGCGCGTTTAATAACCTTCCAATTAATAAAATCTTTACAGGTTCTCCGATCAAATATTCCGATTTCGTTTATCACGATTTGTGGGCGCCTGTCGAATAGATGAAACAGTGCAACTGGGTACACAAGTCCATAAACACCGATAATCACATACCAGGCCGTTGTTGGAGCATCGATCGTCACCAACACGAACATTGCACAAACTGCAACTATTGAAGAAATAAGAATTAGTTTAAACGCTTTCTTCGGAGACTTATACAATGTAATTTCCATTTCTTAACGTATAAGAAATATATAAAAAAAAGCGAAAGGTCTCAATCTTTCAATTGCTTATAAGCATTCAAATAAAAGTCGTTCAGGTTGGAGCATTGATTTTTCAAGTATAGGTCAGACAAAAGAAAGCCGGAATTGATGGAGACTCGTTGTCAGAACAAGATAGAAATACGACCAAGGAAAACTGAATGACGGCCCACCTGATCATTTGACAGATTCTTCTTCAGTAACACATACGTTTTTTTAGACAATTTATTCGCATTCTGCAGTATCCGGTTATAACAAATCTTTCAATGTTTGAAACAATTGACGACTGATTCGCCGTAGGAGAAATTCAGATATGGGTGGCGCAATCCTCCGAGCTTGAATGTTATCTTTACCTGGCCGGTGTCGTCTAAATGATAACCTTAACTGTTATGCAAGCCTCAAACAAACGAATAACCCTTCTGTTTTTTCCACTCTTTATTTCACTATGTCTATACGCCCAGCAGGAAACACAAAAAGACATCCGGACCTTGGTTGTTTTTTTTGATGGGCTGCGTCCCGATTACATCACCGAACAAAACATGCCCAATCTGTATGCATTTTCGAAGCAGGGATGTTACGGTAACCAGCATCATAGCGTGTTTCCCACCGTAACCAGAGTTAACGCATCGTCCTTCTCCTCGGGAAGTTATCCGGGTACGCATGGGTTGATGGGAAATACAGTTTACTTTCCAATCGTCGAAAAAAAGAAAGTATTAAGCACCAGCAACTATTCCGATCTTAATCAAATCACGGAAGCTACTCAAGGTCACTTGCTCACCGCGATAACGTTGGGAGAAGTATTAAACCAGGCTGGCGCGAAGATGATGGTGTTTAGCTCAGGTTCAACCGGCCAAGCGCTGATGCAAAATCATACCGTTAGTGGAGGTGCCATTGTAAATCCCGAACTGATTTTGCCAGAGTCATTCAAAGAAAAACTAACTACTGAGATTGGACCTGCACCGGCAGACGCAACGCCAAATGTAGCGCGGCATAAATGGGTAACCGATGCTCTCATCAAGTATGGACTCACCCTAGACGGACCGTTGGTAAGTACGATCTGGTTCTCTGATCCCGATGGCGCTGCGCACGAGGAAGGTATCGGCGCCGCGACTGCTATGGAATCCATTAAGATCGTGGATGCTGAGTTCGGAAGAATACTAGCGGCGCTAAAAGACAAAAACCTGGATGAAAATTTCAACATTATCATTACTGCTGATCATGGCTTTGTCACCTATGTTGGAAAGCAAGGGCTAACGGAGTTTCTGATTCAAAAAGGACTGAAGAAAGATAAAGAGAGTGACGACGTCATTGTTGTAGAAGGGGCTATCTATGTGAAAGATCATAACCCAACACTCATTCAAAAAATTGTTTCTGCGCTGCAAGCTGAAGAATGGGTAGGAGGAATTTTTACGCTCGCTAAAAAACCTGGTGATACCAAAGGCCGAGTAGCAGGAACCCTTTCTTTTGAAGCGATACATTGGAATCACACAGAACGCGCTGCTGACATCCTGGTCGATGAGAATTGGGACGATCGGAAAAATGATAAGGGCTATCCTGGCATGAGTTTCTCCCGTGGTGTCGCCGGTCATGGTGGATTAAGTCCCTTTGAAGTGCACATTGCCCTGATGACCGCGGGTCCAAGTTTTAAGAAAAATTTCACCAGCGAATTACCAACATCCAATGTGGATATTGTTCCAACCATTCTGGCGATTCATAATCTTGCTGTTCCAAAATCGATGGACGGAAGGGTTTTGCATGAGTTGTTGATTGACAAAACAAAAATCGCCAAGGGGAAAGCTAAGACAGAACAACTCACGACTTCAGCACCGTTCGCTGGCGGAACTTATACACTGACTCTTCATCGAACAATTTACGGTGATCACCAATATGTTGATTTCGCTAAAGTGGTGCGGGTGATTAAGTAGTAAAAGGTATAAGGTATAAGGTATATGGGTATATGGTGTAAGGTTTAAGGTTTACATTATTAAGCCATTAAGTAAAAACTCATTTCAGATTTTGCCAATGCAAAAATCTATCGAAAGGCAACCTGCTATATTCCAAAAAACAAAATCAAAATCTTATCCAAATTCTGATCCCATACGGTTGAATTATGACCGCCTGTTACTTTTTTGAAAACGTAGTCAATCTTATTTTCCGTCATGCGTTTGTTGAACTGCTCCACACCATCGGCGAAAATGATCTTCTCCTCGGGAAACTCAAGATCATATGAACCGACCTCGGTGTATATTTTCCGCAGTGGCATTGTGTCCCTTGTTTTCAGGTAAGCATCCAGTGCCTCATTTGCGATCGGATTTAGTCCAGGGTAACCGCCGGCACCTCCACCTTGAGACGCAACATTTCCGAAGACGTCAGGATGAAGCAGCGCTGCTACGATAGCTCCATGACCGGAAGCAGAAGCCCCGATGATTCCGCGTTTGTCAGAAGTGTTAGCTACCTGAAAGTTCTTCTCGATAAATGGTACCAATTCATCCGTCATGAGCTTCGCAAATTCCTTGCTTTCGGAAACATACTCGGTCCACCGGTCTTCAACACCCACAAACACCATTACAATCGGCTCAATTGCCTTGTCATGGATAAGGTTATTGACCACGTTAATAAATGGGCGGGTATACACTGCGGATGATCCATCGTAGATGTAAAGGACCGGGTACTTCTTGTCCTTTGAATACTCATAAGGCGTATAAATCCAGATAGGCATGTTGGTGAATGGGGCATGTTGTGTTTTAAAGACCCATTGCACTACACTTCCTTTACCGATATCATGCCGGTCCTCCAGGTTTGGTGATTCAACAAAGCCGGGCATTGAAAAAAAATTGCGATCGGTAAAATCAAATCCTTTTGCCACTCCTGGATTTTTTGCATCAACAATTTTTTGTCTATCCGCTGTAAACATGTATTGAAGAAAAGCATCGGATGGTACAGTGTACGAAATGTGAAAGAGATCTTTTGCACCACAATCAATTTTGGCCATCATCTTTGGTATCGCCCAGGAATTCTGGAGTTCACCTTCAATCATCACCGTATCTGCTTTGCCGAACCAGACAAAGTGAACGCGTTCACCTTCAACGATCGGTGTCTTATCAACTTTTGCCATGAATTGTTCGGCCATCTTTTGTCTACTGCCGACTGCAGTTTTATCTAGCGTTTTAATAAAGTCATTGAAGCTGGAATTTTTCT
>DATHIE010000622.1:0-4332 GCA_035316905.1 Chryseolinea sp.
TGGGCCCAAAAGCTATGTACTTCCAGCCATGGTGACCCTCGCTCGGATAATCATCATTAATTACAACAGGAGCCCCGGGCTTCTCCAACTTAGATTCAATACCCGCGATCTTTAAAATCCGACTAACCTCCGCGATGTAAAGATCACCTTCGTGAAACGCTACGCCATTGGGCATGTTTAATCCTGAGGCGACAACCCATTTCTTGTCCGCTTTGTTATCGCCGTCGGTGTCCTTTACAGCATAGACTTTGTCCTTGTCTTTGTTACCAACGTATACTGTACCAGACGGGCTCACAGCCATCGATCTCGCGTCGGGAACCTCGGCAAAAACTTCGATCTTAAATCCTGTTGGAAGTTTGATCGTGTTCAATGGAAGGGATTGTGAATATTCCGTGATCGCTGGCCCGACGACGCTTACATGTGAGTCAGTTCCGGAATTTCCGCACGCTAAGACGACGAGCGATATTAGTAAGGCAGGCTTCAATGTTTTCATAATTTGAAATATCTACTTTATAGGGGAAACCAGTTAAAATCAAATTAGGTTTTTTAATTTCCAAAAAACAGCCAGTTTTTACCGACGGTTGCTTGCCATTCGACCCAAAAAGTTCTCTTATACTGCAAATCCTGATTATTTTTGCCACATGGTTTCGATTTCCAATATCTCTTATTTCATAGGCGGGCGCGCACTTTACGAAAATGCCAGCATGTTCATCAAGCCGAAGGACAAAATCGGACTGATTGGCCTGAATGGCAGGGGTAAATCGACGCTGCTGAAGATAATCAACGGGGATCTCAAAATTGATGAAGGGTCGATTAGCAAAAGTGCCGATTGTACCATGGGTTTTCTCAATCAGGACCTGCTTTCGTACCAGACTGAGGATTCCATCCTCACGGTTGCGATGGGCGCATTTAAAGAAGTCGTGGACATAGAGCGGGATATCGAGCACGTAATTAAGAAGCTGGAAACGGAATATAGCGATGACCTCGTCGGAAAGCTGTCGAAGCTTCAGGAAAAGTATGACCATCTCGATGGGTATACGATCCAATCAAAAGCAGAAGAAGTTCTGGAAGGAATTGGATTTGGCACAATTGACCTTCATCGTCCCCTGAAGGAATTTTCAGGCGGATGGCGCATGCGGGTGATGCTGGCAAAGCTGTTGTTGGAAAAACCGTCGCTACTTATGCTTGACGAACCAACCAACCACCTGGATCTGCCATCTATTGAATGGGTCGAAGATTATTTGCGCAATTATGACGGTGCGGTGATCATCGTGTCGCACGACAGAGTATTTCTCGACAATGTCATTTCAAAAACAGTAGACGTCACAATGCAACAATTGGTTACCTACGAAGGCAACTACAGCTATTACCTTCAGGAAAAAGAGTTACGTCAGGAGGTACAACAAAACGCCTACGAAAATCAACAGCAAAAAATTCGTCAGACCGAAAGATTCATCGAACGCTTCCGGGCAAAGGCTACTAAGTCCAGACAGGTCCAGTCCAGGATAAAAGCACTTGACAGGATGGATATGATCGAGGAAGTATTGGATGATACAGCAGCCGTAAATTTCAAGTTCAAATTCAGTCAACAGCCCGGGCGGTTTATTGTCACACTGAAGAATATTTCGAAATCGTATGGAACGCTGGAGCTCTTGAAGAACACTTCCATATCGATCGAAAGAGGCGACAAGATTGCTTTGATCGGTGCTAACGGAAAAGGCAAATCGACATTGATGCGTATTATTTCAAACACGGAGCCTGTTGACGGAGAACGCACACTTGGCTTCAACGTTATACCTGCATTTTACGCACAGCATCAACTGGAAGCGTTGCATGTGGAAAACGAAATTCTTGAAGAACTTAAACAAGCAGGTTCTGGAAAAACTGACCAGGAATTGCGGAATGTTCTGGGTTGTTTTCTGTTCTCCGACGAAGATGTGTTTAAGAAAATTAAAGTGTTATCCGGTGGTGAGAAGTCCCGGGTAGCGTTGGCAAAGACGCTGCTGTCAGAAGCTAATTTCCTTTTACTCGACGAGCCCACAAACCATTTGGATTTTATTTCAGAGAACATTCTTATCCAGGCGTTACAACAGTACAAAGGCAGCTTTGTGGTTATCTCTCACAATCGTTTTTTTGTATCACAGATCGCAAACAAAATCTGGTACATTGAAGACAAACAGATCAAAGAATATCCTGGAACATTCGATGAGTATGAGTATTGGAAAAAGAAGAATACTCTGACTTCTGCAGAGCCAGCCAAACCAGAAAAGAAGGTTGAAGCACCTTCCAAACCAAAGCCGGTACAAACTCCTTCTCAGGAGTCAAAATTAAAATCATTGGAAAAAGATCTTAAGAAGATCGAAGAACAGATCAATCAACTTGAAACTTTAAGAGCGTCGCTTGAGAATGAACTGACTAAACCGGAGGTCTATAATAACCAGGACAAGTTGAAGCAAGTACAAGCTGAATTCAACCAGACAATCTCATCGCTTGCCGCATCAAACAAAAAGTGGGAAGATTTGGCAACAATGATAGACGAAATGTCGGCGAACTAAGAAATGGTTATTGCTTAACGCTTATCGTGCTAAGTAGTTTGATATTTTTCGGATCAGAGTAGTCGTATTGATATATCCCATCAGAGCCTATCATCATCAAAACATCGTTGAATGGAATAACGTCATGTGCGCTGATGTTTTGATAATGCGCCAGCATGTTATCCGCGATGTTATGCACGTTAGTTACATCAAAAGCTTTTAATCCGTCATCTCCATCACAAATGAACAACGTTTCTCCATCGATGCCGAGCCCGTGCGGATTTGTCAATGTATATGTTGCAACCAGCTGTGGATTTGAGAGGGTCTGAATGTCAATGATCTCCAATTGATTTTGAAAACCTGCACAAGTGGTTCCAGTGCGGAGTGTTACGTAGGCATATTCATCGTCGACGACAACCGGATCGCAGCTTACCACATGCTGATAGGTGCTTACCAGATTTGGAGATTCAGGTTCGGTGATGTCGTAGATATGCATACCGGTAGTCGAGCCGATGAACAGGTTATTCTTATGGGGAAATATGGTTTCAATGTCCCATGAAATGTAACTTCTGTCCTTAGCTACGGGGCTGTGCACCGACGAAACGTCGATCGTTTGAAGATCACCGCCGTCGAGCATATAGAGGTGATCACCACTCAATGTAAATCTAGCCAAAGAGCCGCCTACGCCAAGGCCAGAGCCAGACCCTGGAGCGATGGCGGCCTTTGAGCTAAATTCAGATGCCGAACTTGCCTGGAGTGCAATCCCGTCCGCATAGTAGATTCCTCCCCAGGGTTGATAAACTTGTTTACAATCAGATTGAGTTACCCGCACGTCCTTTTTTTCCTTCCACTCCGTTATAACGCAGCAGTTGACGTCCGTTTCCATACCCATTGATCTGTAATTCTTGAAAATTCCTTGAAGGCGGCCTGCTTCGTGAATGGTATTAACGTTGGTTATATTAAACGCTACCAGATCGACAAAGCTGTCAGCATATAATGTCTTATCCTTAATGGCCATGTCGTAGTTGCCAGGGATCCTTAGAAACTTTAGGGGTGTCGGCTGCGCTGGATTGTGATTGTCGAGGATATGAATTCCCTCGCCAGGTTCGTTTACGTACATCAATCCATCTTTGTAATAAATCTTACCAACTCCCTTGATTGGTTGTGGTTCCGCAAGGCTGATGCTTGCACGAATCTCCTCGACAGTCGAATATACTGGTTCGTAGTACACATATTCGTTGGTCACTTCACACTTATCAGTACATCCTTCTAACAGAACACTTATACCTAAAAGAACAGTCAAGAATAGCAGCGCGTACAAGGAAACGTGAATCCTCTTTTGAAGTCTATTTTCTAGGGTATCCATATAACGGTAGGGGTTGTTTTGCATTTTAGACACAAGCCCTTTACAAAAGGTTGGAGGCTTAGTGGAAAATATATTTGAACCTAAGACCAACATCAAAAGTCAACGGGGTCGACTGAATACCGACATCATTCTTGTAGACAGAATTGAGTGGGTAACGAAGACCTGGATTAAGAGCAATACGATAGTGCGTACCAAATCTGTAGCTGAATTCGGTACCCATCAGACCACTGAAGTTCACAGAGCGGTATGGAGATTCCTCTCCCCTTCCCTGCGTTGTTTTATTCAGGCTTCCGCCCTCTGGTGTGATAGTGTTTTCAAGGAAAAGATCCGTAGAAACCCCCGCATTTAACTGAAGTCCGAATTTCTGATTAACAAGTAGATAACCTGCCTGTACTGGAACGCTAAAGAATTTGACATTATTGTTCACCGAGT
>DATHIE010000623.1:0-21930 GCA_035316905.1 Chryseolinea sp.
GTAAAAGTGTTTTCACCATCAGGCTGAAAGAAACTCTCGTCGCCTTCAAAATCCTTGTCATAGCCAATCGCGTGAGGGATTTGTTTCAGGATGAGAATGATTCCGATCGCCGACAACATACCCTTGATCACCGAGGATGGAAAGTAATTCCCGATGCTTCCCGCTTTAAGCACTCCTAGAATAAATTGTATCGCGCCGGCGATCACTACGGTTACAAGGAATGCTTCAAAGCTTCCCATTTTCGTAATGCTGGCGAGAACGATTGTAGTTAGTCCGGCAGCCGGCCCGCTCACACTTAGTTGGGAACCGCTCATTACTCCAACTACCAACCCTCCGGCTATACCGGCGATTATGCCAGAAAACAACGGAGCGCCCGATGCCAATGCCACTCCCAAACAGAGTGGCAAGGCAACAAGAAATACGACAACGCTAGCCGGGAGGTCTTGCGCTAAATTTTTTGCCTTCTCCGTCGTCATTTACCGTTATTTTTTACTTCCAACACTTCGTCTTGCTCCTCTGCGGCAACCGTGCCATTTATCCTGTAAATAGAGTGGAGGTTAGCTGAGCTGTCCAAACTTACGCCGAGGTCCTTAATCAGTCCCGTCTTAAGTTCGTAAATCCACCCGTGTACTTTGGGTTCGTTTCGCTCCTTCCATGCATTCTGTATAATTGTAGTTTTAGTTAGATCAAAAACCTGTTCGATTACGTTCAATTCGGCGAATCGATTAAAACGTTTTTCTTCGTCCTTTATCGAATCCAGCTCTTTGGCATGAGTGCGATATACATCCTTTATGAAGCGCAGCCAGTTGTCCACCAAACCGTATTGCTCGTTGCCCATTGCTGCCTTCACGCCGCCGCAACCATAATGGCCACAAACAATGACATGTTTTACTTTCAGAATGTTCACAGCATAATCAAGCACACTTAACATATTCATGTCAGAGTGCACAACCATATTCGCAATATTCCGATGAACAAAAATATCACCGGGTTGTGTGTGTGTTATCTCGTTCGCGGGCACCCGGCTGTCAGAACATCCTATCCAAAGAAACTGTGGGCTTTGTCCTTTAGACAATCGCTCAAAGTATTCGGGATCTTGATCAAGCCTTTCGCGTACCCATTGTTTATTCCCTTCTAATAATGCATTGTATAACACCATAAATCTCTTTTTTATCAGTACTTAGTTTTTTCATCCTGGCAATTGTAGAGGGCCAGGTTAACATCACGAGAATACTCAAGTGACGATTGGATAGTGAATCAAGCAATCAGAGCATGGGAAATGACTTTCCATACCAACAGACTGTAGTTGTCTCAGCTCTGCGATGATTCTTAAAGAAATGTTATGCTTCGGGTGGTGGGTTGCAGATCTCGTATTCGGCTAGCCGTGGATGGCCATGAGACCAGATATTGTAATTTATTCCGTTGTTGAAATCGGTGATAGAACCTGGAATAGATGGATGGCTAAAAATCAAATCTAATTCGGAAACTGTAGAGTCTTCGTCTGCGGCTCCGCCCGGCTCTTCCTCGGCTGCAGAACTTGCCACCAGAATCGACAGATTCCGTGCCATCTGCTTGTCCTGGTCTACCTTTAGAGCAGAGATCTCGGCAAAAATAAAACTCATATTCAGGAAAATGACGCCTGTAAAGAGCGTTAACGCGTTGATTACATATTTGATCCTAAATACCTTCATCCTCGTGCAAAAGTACGTCAATTTTTCAAAATTTGTTTACGTTTGCCACGGCCGGAACCTGAATAGTAGGACGAAAAACCTGTTTACACTTACTGTCAGTCAGTTGGACCGGATGAATTGACTTGTATTTTTTGAAGATCGTATGATGAAGCAACCCGAAGCACTCAACCTCGTAGCAGAATTTCACAGAACTTTTAAGCATCCCATCCTCAACCAACCACAGGTACCGGACGAGAACCGCTGCAAATTACGTGTCGCGCTGATAGCCGAGGAGTTGAAGGAACTCGAAGTAGCCATTTTGGAAAAAGATATTGTTGAAATAGCCGATGCGTTATGTGATATCCAGTATGTCCTTTCTGGTGCCATCCTTGAATTTGGCCTGGGCGAAAAATTCAAATCTTTGTTTGAGGAGGTTCAACGCTCGAACATGAGCAAGGCTTGCAAATCGGAAGATGAAGCGATTGCTACCGTGAACCACTACAAAGAAAAAGATGGTACGGAGTGTTATTACAAAGAAGAAGGGGGAAAGTGGCTTATCTACCGGAAGTCCGACAACAAAACGTTGAAATCAATTAATTATAGCCCTGCGAACCTCGACAGTATCATTAATCATTAACACTGTCGTTACAAGTAAAACTCAAACTGAAAGACTGCCTCCTGACCCCTTAGCTGCAGCGGGTTTATTGCCAGTATCTGAGCATCATTATATGCTTTGATAAACTCTGATCGGCTGATGCGCAACTTGCTTTGGCCAGGCTTGATCCTGTGATATTGCATCCTTCCCGACGAATTTGCTGTCGCGCTATACAAAAAGCTGAACTGAATCGGAATAGGGGAGGGGATGTACCTCATGGCTAGCAATACGTCTTCCTCAAATCCAAATTGATTATTGCGTTCTGCCTCGAATTATACTGGGCTAGCAATGAATAGGCGAAGTGTGGGACATAATGAAAACGTCCCTCGCACTCTTCAATTTTGAGGCATAATTCCTTTACATAATACCGGATCTGTTCCAAATTCCGACACTCCGATGGCCTAACAAAATTGCGTGTGGCAAAGAGTTTCATCTCTACGTCCACTTGTTTTCGTTCGATATCAGTCATAAAATTGTGTATTATTACACAATAATACTTCCAATAGATAACAAAAACAAGATTTATGTGTGCAATATTTCACATTTTTCAATATCGAAATTTGCTTATTTTTTAAGTTAGGTAGTCACTGATAACTACTTGTGGATTAGTCATATGATAACTAGAATGCGAATTCTTTCTTTGGATAACTTTTGGGCACGGTCAATGTTGTAGACAGCCGTCAGGAAGTAGCTGTTGGGGCTAGATTCCCTCCATTTCGTGAATAATTGCACACTCTGGGAGATTTTTTAGGGGTGTGAATTCGTTTTTATCATTTATCTTTAAAAGCTTTAACATAGCCTAATGGAACCAACCTCGTCTAGCACTTTTCTTGAATACTGGCACTACGCAATGATTGTCGGTGCGATTGTAATGGGATCAATTGCTGTAGTTATCTTCCTGGTGCATAACTTAAGGATCTCTACTATAGGCGATTATAAGGGCAAGTACGATTACATCAACGGCCACGAGATCGGGAATTACAAGAAAGTGTTCCTCTGCCTGGGAGTTGCTGCCATGCTGGTGATCAACATTTATGGCATGGGGAAGCTCCTCAATAT
The DNA here is from genome assembly GCA_035316905.1 of Chryseolinea sp. Classification (GTDB taxonomy): domain Bacteria; phylum Bacteroidota; class Bacteroidia; order Cytophagales; family Cyclobacteriaceae; genus Chryseolinea. The sequence goes on from DATHIE010000623.1 coordinate 3,385, forward strand.
TGGCGTATGGTTTTTCGTTCGATTGTTTATTTCAATTGCAGGGGGTACGCTCGTTGCATACGTCGCTTTTCTGATACTTGAATATTACTACCCTACGATCGTTAACAGAAAGCTGCGCAAGTGGAGATATTTACCGAGAGTGGGCAAAACGGGCAATAAATTGCGATTGCTAGGTGAAGAAGAAGAGGACGTACACCTGGAAGAAGGGATGAGGGCCGAAGAGAATGTGTTTTCTATTGATTACGATGTCTGGATCGACGAAAGAAGCGGTGAGGTGAAAATCGAAAAGTATCCCGGTCACTTGCAGGCTCTGAAGTGTAATAGTTGTGGATTCTACACTATGAAGGTGGTCAAAGAAGAAATCACGCGTCAACCGACAAAAGAATCTCCCGGGGAACTAATAAAACACTTCCAGTGCTATTATTGCAAATCCGTACGCGCCACCGCATTCAACATCTCTAATAAGGATGCGGCCGACTACCGGAATGCCACCAGACACATTTTTAAGAAAAACAAAAACATAGAATTGGTTAGAGTTGAGATCCATTCAAGCGTGAGTGGCAAAAAATATTATGACTTCCAGAATATCGGCCAGGCCCAGAAGTTTCTGGATGAATTCGATTCCGAAAAATCGGCATAATTTCCTACGCCATTTCCACCGTTGTGCGGGTGCAGGTATCTATATAGCGGCTGAGTCCGTTTAATTATAAGGCATAACTTTTGCCCATATTTTTTAATTAAATACCAACAAAATGAAAAGATTCGTTTTCGCAGGGTTTTTCAGTGTAACGTTAGTTTGTGCGGGATTAGCTTTTGGAAGGGCCCCTGCTGATACAACGCAATTAAAGGCAAAGCCTATCTACGGAAAAGAGGCAAAGGTCGTAGCGTATATCCTTGATAACAACCACTACCGTAAGATAAGCCTCAACGACTCATTGTCTGCAACTATACTCACAGAGTATATCAAGACCCTTGACAACAACAAACAGTATTTCACAGCTAGTGATATCGCTGGTTTCGAAAAGTATCGTTACTCGATAGACGACCTTACACGATCTGAAAATGTGGATGCCGCTTTCGAAATTTTTTCCGTATTCCGTTCACGCTTCAAGGAGCGAATGAACTATATAATGAACAAACTAATCAGCGAACAATTTGACTATAACGTTGATGAATATTACGAAACCGACCGCGACAAAGAACCATGGTGCAAAGACAGCCGTGAATTGGACGAGGTGTGGAGAAAAGGAATAAAGAGCCAGGCACTAAGCCTTAAGCTTGCTGGAAAATCGCAAGCTGAAATAGAAAAAGCTTTGAAAGAACGTTTTGAACGGTTCAGCAAGTCCATTCAGCAATTCAACAGCGAAGACGTGTTCAGTATGTACATGAATACGATTACTGAGGCATATGATCCGCACACTAATTACTTCTCGCCAAAAGCTGCTGACCTCTTTAAACAGCAAATGAGTCTATCCCTGGAAGGCATAGGCGCGAAGTTGCAAACCGAGAATGACTATACAAAAGTAGCTGAAGTTATCAATGGTGGTCCCGCCGATAAGAGCAAACTTGTTAACATCAATGACCGAATAGTCGGAGTTGCTCAAGGGCAAGAAGGCGAGATGGTTGATGTTATTGGCTGGAGAATAGATGAAGTCGTCAAATTAATCAAAGGCCCAAAGGGCACCACTGTTCGGCTACAGATCTTGCCTGCGGAAACCGGGGTCACGGGCCCTTCAAAAGTTATTACACTGGTAAGAGATAAGATCAAGCTGGAGGACCAACAAGCAAAAAAGAGTGTGATCAATTACGAAAAGAACGGAAAAACCCTCAAGATGGGGGTGATTACACTACCTACGTTTTATATGGACTTTGAAGCATATCAGAAAGGTGATCCTAATTACACCAGCACCACTCGAGACGTGCGACGATTAATCAAAGAGCTTCAAACGGAAAAAGTAGACGGTCTGGTACTTGACTTAAGAGGTAATGGTGGGGGGTCGCTTGCAGAAGCAATCGACCTGACAGGGTTGTTTATCAAGAATGGCCCTGTTGTTCAAGTTAAGAATTCAAGCAACCGGGTCGAACTTGGAGAAGACGATGATTCGTCAATTTCGTACAATGGCCCACTCGTTGTTCTAACAGATCGTTCCAGTGCTTCTGCATCAGAGATATTTGCCGGAGCGATTCAGGATTACCATCGGGGCGTTATCGTGGGCGAATCTACTTACGGTAAGGGAACTGTTCAGACCGTCGTTGACCTGCGTCGTTTTATCAATGATCCAAAGAATCAAGTAGGCGAATTGAAGATTACGTTCCAAAAATTTTATCGCGTTACCGGTAGCAGTACGCAACACAAGGGAGTAACTCCCGACATTAAACTGCCGACGGCATTGGATCCTGAGCAATTTGGAGAGAGCTCGAGCCCGAGCGCATTGCCCTGGGATGAAATAAAAGGTACGTTGTATCAAAAGACGCCCTTGGTAAACGATAAGACATTAGCTGGCCTGAATAAGCAATACCAGGACAGGTTAAAAACCGACCTCCAGCTTCAGCGATTTGTCGCCGAGACAAACGAGAGACGCCGGACTTTTCATGATACCAAAGTTTCGCTGAATGAAACGATCCGAAAGAAAGAGATCGAAGAAGCTGAACAGAAGAAGGCCACCAACGATAAATTAAATACAAAGATCGTTGGCAAAGAAACCGGGACACCGACGGAGCTGATTGAAATGGAAGATGAATACCTAAGGGAAGGATTGTTTGTCCTGAGCGACATGCTGGTTTCCAAAATAGGCTAGGTGAAGATATTCTAAAAGTAAAGGCAGGTCGAAACACCTGCCTTTTTTGTTTGGCGACGTTCGGTCCACACTTTTAATTTTCCTGTTTTAAAAGCTATTTTAGGGTTTATCTTTAGACATGAGTGAAGAACTACTCAAAGCCATCTTACAACTTTTCGCTATCGTTGCCCGTGAACGGATCACTGATGCTGAACGTAATAACATCAAGGACTTCTTAAGCGTCCATCTCAATCGGGAAGCGACGAACTATTACTTAAAGCTCTTCGACGAATTTTCGCAATCACATGAAATCGACTCACGTCAGGAGCTGAGCAACCTTGACGCCGATACCCAACAGTTTGTGGACGATTGGGCCAAGATCATGAGGATCGTCAAACAGGTGAATCAGGCGCTCACAATGCAGCAAAAGATTGTGCTCATTGTAAAAATTATCGAGTTAGTTTTCGCCGACGACGAAATATCGGAACGCCAGGGAAACCTCATTTTCTATATTGGCCAGGCACTAAAACTGCAAAAAGAGGATGTCCACACGCTCCAATCCTTCGTCACCGGCCATGATATAGATGAGCTTGCATCCAAGAATGTTCTGGTCATCGACGAAGGTTCCGGTGAGTACATGGGACCAAGGATAATCGAAAGAGATCTTACGGGCCTTATTGCCATTCTCCATTTACCTGATGCTGAAGTTTATTTGATCAAATACCTTGGCATCACAACTTTATATCTTAACAGCATTCTTCTTAAGAGCCGTAAGATTGACATATTCCCAACTGGCAGTACTATCCGGGGCGATAAAGTTGGGCCGATCTATTACAGCGACATAATAGGTAAATTCCTCACAGACGAAAGTCAATCGAAGATCACATTTTCAGCGGATCACATTTTCTACCACTTCAAAAGCGGAAGAGCTGGGCTTCAGAATGTAAACATTGCAGAAAAGGGAGGGAAGCTGATCGGACTTATGGGAGCGAGCGGTTCGGGAAAATCTACATTATTAAATGTTCTCAACGGCTCGGAAAAACCATCCAGCGGCCGGGTGATGGTTAATCACATCGACATTCACGTGCATCCAGAGAAAGTGCAAGGCGTTATCGGCTATGTGCCTCAGGACGACCTGCTTATTGAAGAGCTTACCGTTTTCGAGAATCTTTATTACGCCGCGAAATTGTGTTTTGGACACTATGAAGAAAAGGACATCATAGGATTGGTTATAAAGGTGCTGGCAAACCTGGGACTTACTGAAATACGGGACCTAAAGGTAGGCTCACCGTTGCAGAAAACAATCAGCGGGGGGCAGCGAAAAAGGGTGAACATTGCGCTGGAACTACTTCGCGAACCGACCATTTTGTTTGTGGATGAACCGACATCTGGACTTTCATCTCGCGACTCCGAAAACATTATGGACTTGCTGAAAGAACTTTCTCTCCGGGGCAAAATGGTGTTCGTTGTCATCCATCAACCTTCGTCCGATATCTTCAAGATGTTCGACACGCTAATAATCATGGACGTTGGCGGGTTTCAGATCTACTACGGAAATCCGATTGAGTCAGTACTATATTTCCGTGATATCATTAATGCTGCAAATAAGACACAAGGTGCCTGTCCGGAGTGCGGGAATATCAATCCTGAACAAATTTTCAGCATCATAGAGACAAGAGTAGTCAATGAATACGGCCGCCTTACAAATACGAGAAAAGTTTCGCCTGGTCAATGGTATCAATATTTTAAGCAAAGAATAAAAACACCAAAGGTAGATCACGTTCAGGAGTCGCTTCCGGTAGTGCAGGAGATTCCAAATTGGATAAAGCAGCTGAACGTATTTATCACGCGTGACATACTCTCGAAGCTGGCAAACAAGCAGTATCTCTATATCAATCTTTTGGGCGCGCCGCTGTTAGCTTTTTTCATTGCGTTTATGGTGAAGTACTATGAATACACCAAGGACGACTCGGCATCGTATAGCTTCTATAACAATAGCAATATTCCTGTCTATTTTTTCATGAGCGTCGTGGTGGCTCTTTTCTTTGGATTGACCATGAGTGCTGAAGAGATCTTTCGTGACAGGAAAATTTTGAAACGGGAAGAGTTCCTTCACCTCAGCCGGAGCAGTTATCTGGTATCCAAGGTGACCGTGATGTTTACCATATCAGCTATTCAGACGATGCTGTTCATTTTAATTGGAAATTCAATTCTTGAAATTCCTCTCACGGAGATGCGGTACTGGTTTATCTTGTTTAGTTGTTCCTGTTTTGCGAACATGCTTGGGCTCAACATATCTGCCGCGTTCGATTCAGCGGTTACTATCTATATAACTATCCCGCTGCTTATTATACCACAGCTGCTACTTAGCGGTGTGGTGATCAACTTTGATAAATTCAATCCCAAGGTAGGCAAACCTGTTGGAGTGCCTCTGATTGGAGAGATTATGGTTTCACGGTGGGCATTCGAGGCTTTTATGGTCACTCAATTCAAGGACAATCCCTTTCAAAAACATTTCTACGCCTTCGATCAGGAGATAGCAGATGCTGACTATAAACGGATATATTATATACCAGAGCTTGAATCGGAATTGTCATACTGTTTGAACCATAGATCGGACTGGCAAAATCGCAATGCAAAAGAAATGGTTAATTCGCTCGCATTACTGCAACACGAGATCAGGAATGAACTGAAGTACTTTCCAAAGGCGGAATTTCCAGAAGTTGAACGGCTTGCAATCGGGAAAATAGACAGCACCGTGCTCGATAAAACAGAAAAATTCTTTCAAAGACTTAGGGGCCGTTATCGAGGTCAGATGAATAATGCCATTCGACAGAAGGAACAGCTCATAGCTTCAATGACCAGCACGCCTGCAGATCGATTGGCGTATGAACGAGCCCGCATGAGCCTAACGAATAAAGCTGTAGGAGAAAATGTTGAAAACAAGAATTCCATGTCTCGCATTGTTGAATACAAAGGAGCTTTAATACGAAAGTTTTCCCCCATTTATATGCTGGAGCATAAGCCGTCTAACTACTTTGATTTTTCGGCCAACATGTATCAACCGACCAAACACTTTGCGGGCAAGGATTTTCATACGCTCTATTTTAATATAGCCATTATCTGGTGCATAACTGGAATATTTTTTATTACGCTTTATGTTGATGCATTTAAACGATTGATCAAACGGCTTGAGATGAGCCGAAAATATCGTGTTAAGGATAGGTAACTGTATTCACTTTTTATGTTTTGACATTAAATCAGAGTTATGGTAAAGCAATATGTTCTCTACATCACTGCAATTACATTGGCGATCATTGTTTCGGCCTGCACAACAAAGAGAGAAAATCAACACGAAACTGAGGTTGTCGACGCCGACGAGTGGCCGCAAATGGATGAATTTCATATGATCATGGCTGAATCATTTCATCCCTTCAGGGATTCAGCCGATATTGGGCCAGCCAAAGCAAATGCAGATTCATTGGTTGCATCTGCCGACAAGTGGCTCAATTCACAAATCCCCTCGAAGGTGAACAACGAAGAGGTAAAGGAGATGCTTCAGAATCTCAAAACCGAAGCCGAAGCATTTGCTATACTTTCTAAGACGGATGACCCGAAGGCTATCGGCGAATCACTTACAAAACTTCATGATCATTTTCACCAGCTACAGGAAGTGTGGTACGGAGGAGGTGAACAACATGAACATCATTGACGATGCAGATGTTATAGTACAAAGATTGGCCGATCATGCTAAAGATTGCCTGGGACAAATCGTACATCCTCCCGCTTCCGGTTAACCATCGCTTTCCCATGAGCAAGTATGAAGTGCTCCCCGAACAACTGTTGCACGAGGGCACGATCGAAACTTCCAACCTGTTCAATCCGGGGCCCATAGATGAGCGATGGATCTTGTTAACTCATGATGCAGAATACTGGGCCAAGCTTAAATCGCATTCCCTTACGTCGCAAGAAGCACGACGAACTGGGTTTCCAATATCCAGGGCGTTAATCGATCGTGAGGTCTGTATTGTGAACGGCACGTTAAAGAGCACGCTGTTTGCTCTCCAATACGGAATCGCAATGAACATAGCTGGAGGAACCCATCACGCATTCACCAACAAAGGAGAGGGGTACTGTTTGCTGAATGATATCGCCATAGCCGCCAACTTCCTTTTGCATGAAGGATTGGTCAATCAAATACTGGTTGTTGATCTCGATGTTCATCAAGGTAATGGGACTGCTCAGATCTTTAGGAACGATCCTCGGGTTTTCACGTTCAGCATGCACGGTAAATCGAACTTTCCGCTATTGAAGGAAACGTCGGACCTGGATATCCCCTTGGAAGATTGTATTGAAGATGCTGCTTACTTATCAATTTTGGAAAATGAGCTCAACAAGCTGCTGGAGGTCGTGAATCCGGATTTCATTTTTTTTCAAAGCGGTGTGGATATCCTGAAAACCGACAAGCTTGGCCGCCTTTGGATTTCACGTGACGGATGTAAGCAGCGCGACCGGATCGTACTTAATCTCGCCAAAAAAAACAATATCCCACTTGTTGCCAGTATGGGAGGTGGTTATTCACAGGATTTCCGGGACATCATTGAAGCGCACGCAAACACATTCCGACTTGCGCAGGAGATATTCTTTTAATTCTATCCACTTTGCGTCGATTATCAGAGTATTGGATAAAGCGAGTTTGCACCATTTTTATTTATAATTATATTTCCACACAAGTCAACTATACGGATGCAAACTACAGTCATTACTCGTCAGGAAAAATCAAAACTCTGGTTCGTTATTGCCGCTTCATCAGTAGGTACCTTAATCGAATGGTACGACTTCTACCTCTTCGGGAGTCTCGCGGTTATACTTTCACAGCAATTTTTCCCGAATACAAATCCAACGGCCGCATTCCTTGCAACCCTGGCTACTTTCGCCGCAGGTTTTATTGTGCGCCCTTTCGGAGCTATTGTATTCGGATTTCTCGGTGATAAAGTAGGCAGAAAGTATACTTTCCTCCTCACCCTGATCCTGATGGGAGGATCCACCTTTGCCATTGGCTTAATACCCGGATACCAAACCATTGGTATAGTAGCTCCCGCATTGGTATTGTTACTCCGGCTCCTGCAGGGCCTTGCGCTAGGTGGCGAATATGGAGGCGCTGCAACTTATGTAGCGGAACACGCTCCTCCTTCCCAACGAGGTTTCTACACCAGTTTTATCCAGACTACGGCTACTCTTGGTTTGTTTGTTTCTATCGGCGTCATTTTAGCCGTCCGTCAGTCAATGGGGGTTTCCGAGTTTAATGAATGGGGATGGAGGATTCCTTTCATCTTGTCGGCGATACTTGTGGGTATTTCAATTTTTATAAGACTTCGCATGCAGGAGTCCCCATTGTTCAGCAAAATCAAAGCCGAAGGGAAAATCTCGAAGAATCCAATTAAAGAGAGCTTTGGAAAGAAAGAAAACCTGAAGCTTGTATTGATAGCGCTCTTTGGCGCAACGGCTGGACAGGGCGTCGTTTGGTATACTGGACAGTTTTACGCGATGACATTCATTGAAAAGACATGTTCAGTTGAGTTTGTGCAAACTCGAAACATCATCGCTGTCGCGCTGGTGATCGGAACGCCTCTGTTCATTTACTTCGGCTGGCTTTCTGACAAGATTGGCCGAAAATTTATTATGATGGCGGGAATGCTGATGGCAGTTTTTTTATACCGCCCAATCTATAAGAAGATGTTTGCACTGGCCGATACATCTAATCAGACTGAAGTTGCAGATCTTAAGAGGATCGAAAGATCAAGAACAATATCTTCTGCCGGCGATTCGGTTACTACAACAAGCATAGTCCACTATTTTACAGAAGACAATACCTTAAAGGAGATAACAACGCACATAGTACCCAAAAACGGTTCGGAGCCAAGAGAAGAAAGCAGAAAAGAAGTCTTGTTGGGAAAAAATGGATATTGGACGATGATCGGTCTCGTGCTGATCCAGGTCGTTTTGGTAACAATGGTCTATGGTCCCATTGCTGCTTTTCTGGTTGAACTGTTTCCAACAAGGATTCGCTACACATCGATGTCCCTGCCGTACCACATCGGCAACGGTATCTTTGGTGGTCTTGTTCCCTTTATCGCGACTAGCCTATACGAGAATAGCAAAACGCTTGCAAATCCGGGAGGCGATCCATTCGCGGGATTATTATATCCTATCGTTGTGGCCGCCATCTGTTTTATTATAGGTATGATATTCCTGTCAAACAGGAGAGTGGCTGACGTTATTGATTAAAAAACAGTACTTCAACTTGGGATTTCAAATTTTTTTCCGATATATGTGACAGTAATCCATTGTTTGAAGTTGAAAAAAGCATTTTCCATAACGCTGTTAGCCCTCTTCCTCTTCCAATTCGTAGGATATTATTTTGTATACATTGGCCTACGATACCGGGCGCAATCTGAAATGTTGGTACGACTTGATGCCGGAAACTATTCGAAGGAGGAGACGGTCACACTTAAGATTCCTTTTACACTTCCGTACTGGATGGATTCAAGGGAATATGAGCGTGTCAATGGCGAGTTTCAGTATCAGGGTGAATTTTATCAATTGGTTGAACAAAAATTAGAAAAAGATACCCTGTACGTTATCTGTATCAGGGATGTCCGGGAAAAAAAGCTGCACGAAGTCATGACAGACTATGTTAAGCTAACAAACGATCTTCCCACCTCATCACAGAAAACGTTAAAGCTCTTGAGTAGTTTGATGAAAGACTATGTGAAGAGCGTTCCTGCAGAAATTTCATCGTCACATGGTTGGTTCCGTGAGTTCACTTTTGCTGAACCCAGTTTCCACCTGCTTACACTAGCCTCACCAGTATATTCTCCACCACCCGAATCATAGGGTTTTTGTTCTGTAGTCAGCAACGTAGTTCTTTAAGGATTCATCATATAATCTGAGGCATCAAACCAGATTATACCTTTTAGCTATGCTTCAAAGCGGCTGCAACAAATCAATTTGTCATTTAGAAGGAATCAAGGATCGTGATGCAACGGTTTAGTTTGGGTTTGCTGTTGCAATTGCGTTTCGGGTTTGTCTAGTGCTAGGTTGCCTGTCAGTGTGCGTTTGGGTTCATTGACAGGCGCCTTTAAATCATCAATATTTTGCCAACTAATTATGCCCTACATATCTGTTGAAGAGCACCTGCCAGGAATTACCGGCTTGCTCGAATATCGAAAAGATTCCGCTGAACCAATTCGGAATTTGACTCAACTCCTTCTCCGTGGACCCTCTACACTAACAGAAGGTGAACGCGAACTAATCGCTACCATTGTTTCACACAACAATGAATGCGGGTTCTGCACAGCTGCACATGCTGCTGCAACTGAATTACTACTCGGGGAATGCGACACTGCCGAGAAGGTAAAACAAGACATTGAAACAGCGCCGGTAAGCGAAAAAATGAAGGCGCTGCTTACGATCGCAAAACAAGTACAACAAAGCGGACGAAATGTTACGACTCAATCTATTGACCGCGCCAAAAAAGCAGGTGCTACGGATATCGAGATTCACGATACAGTTCTTATTGCCGCACTCTTTTGTTTGTACAACCGATATGTGGACGGCCTCGCGACAATAACGCCAACCGATCCTACTTTTTATAAATTTTTGGGAGAACGAATTGTTCATCACGGCTATGCCAGAAACCCGGAAGCTTATGAACAAATGAAAAAAAATCATCAGTCTTAAACCAAACCAATCCTATTTACCTACTATGAAAAAATTTTTACTTATTGCATTTATTATATTTCCCTGCTGCTGGAGTTCCCGGATTTTTGCACAACAAGCAAAAATTTCAGGAAATGTAACTGATTCAGATACGAAGACAGCAATCGTTGGGGCTTCTGTAGTTATCAAGGGGAAGCTCACGGGAACAATAACCGACGCCAGCGGGAATTTCACATTATCTACTTCCACCGCCCTTCCACTTACAATTGTTGTATCCGTTGTCGGCTATCAAAAACAGGAAGTCGAAGTATCGAACGAAACTCAGCTTAAAATAAGCCTTTCTTCAAAAACCGTTATAATGGATGAGATGGTATTTTCAGCATCACGCGTTGAAGAAAGTATCCTCCAATCACCGGTGAGTGTCGAAAAGCTGGATGCTAAAGCCATTCGAGAAACACCATCGATAAATTTTTTCGATGGATTGCAAAACCTGAAGGGTGTTGACATGGTCACCAGTGGACTCACTTATAAGCAGATCAACACGCGAGGTTTTAATGATACCGGGAACGCCCGATTCCTGCAGCTTGTGGACGGTGTCGACAACGCAACTCCAGGATTGAACTTTGCTGTAGGAAACTTATTTGGATCTTCTGACCTCGACATGGAGAGCGCAGAATTGATACCGGGTTCCGCTTCTGCTTTGTATGGTCCCGTTGCCTTTAATGGCGTTCTGATGCTTCGTACTAAGGACCCATTTTTATATCAGGGTCTTAGCGGGCAGGTTAGGGTAGGAGTAAATCACCTCAATGAGGAATACGCGGATCCACATGGCATGTATGACTATTCTATACGCTACGCAAAAGCATTTAATAATAAGTTCGCCTTCAAAATAAACGCCTCTTACTTTACCGGTCTGGATTGGTACGCAACAAACTACACTGATGTGGATCCCGGAACCCCTGAAGAACAGCGTGGAGACAATAATCCAGCGCGTAATGCGCTTAATATTTACGGCGACGACGCCGGCAGTGAAATTCCTGGTGTTGGAAGAGTATCCAGGACAGGGTATGAGGAGCGATTCCTTCTGAATTACGATGTTTATAGCGTAAAACTCAACGGCGCTTTGCATTACCGGGTCAGTGATAACATCGAGTTGATCTACCAGTACAATTACAATCAGGGAAGGGCAGCCTATACAGGAAGTAATCGTTTCCAACTCAATAATTTCAATTTTCAGCAGCATCGGGTTGAAATGAAGGGCAGTAATTATTTTATCCGCGCGTACGCCAGCATTGAGGATTCTAATGACTCGTACAACGGTAAAGGTCTGGGACAGTTAATTAACCGGACCTGGGTTCGTGATCTTTCGGGCAATGTGGTTAGTGAAAACCAAGCGGATGCTATGTGGTTCACGCGTTATACAGCGGCTTTTACTGGAAACATCAATAATGTTTCAGCTGGCAATCATTCGGCTGCAAGAACATTTGCCGATGAGGGTAGATTTTTGCCCGACTCAGATGAGTTTAACGAAGAAAAGGAACGGCTTATTGGTGTACAAGGAATGGGAGGCGCCGGAATATTAAGTCAAAGTAAATTGTATCACGTCGAAGGGCAGTACGATTTCAGCAGCAAGATAAAAGTATTAGATCTTCTCGTCGGCGGTAACTTCAGGATGTACGATATGTTCACCAACGGCACGTTGTATGATGATGTCGACAACAAGGTAACCATAAAAGAAGGTGGCGCTTTTGTTCAGGCTTCCAAAAGATTACTTGCTGAAAAACTTAAGCTGACTGGATCTCTACGTTATGACAAGAACCAGAATTTTGACGGACGCCTCACGCCACGCGCTTCAGCGGTCTATTCTATCGATAACAATCACAACTTCAGAACTTCATATCAGTCCGGATTCCGCAACCCCACACCTGGTGATCAATATATCAAGCTGAATGCAGGACCTATTACAATTCTTGGTGGCGTACCTGACAACAGCAAGGGAATGAATGTCTATGAGAACACATTTACAGCTGCCTCTCTCGACCCATTTTTTAATGCATATTACCCGGCCTATTTCGGCGCATTGGCGGGTGGCGCCTCACCTGATCAGGCAAGCGACGCGGCAATCAATTCATCAAAAGACCTGTTAGTGAAATCTAATGTACCCTACATCAAACCCGAACGCGTTCAGACATTTGAAATAGGTTACAAAGGTTTATTTGCCAACAAACTGTTCGTAGATGTAAACTACTACTTTAGCAGTTACAATGACTTCATCCTGAATGAAGTGGTAATGCAACCACAGCACGAGATCATTGGTCCAGATGGAAAGATCAATCCAGAAGCAGCCGCTGATCTGTTGAGCGAAAGCACACGACACCTCTATCAACTTTACACCAATGCCGACGACCGTGTCACCTCACAAGGGGCTACGCTTGGTCTGACGTACTTGCTGCCCAGAAACTTTACCGTAGGAGCCAATGGAACTTGGGCGGATTTTAACTTGAGAAATGCGAATCCGAATGAAATACCAAGATTCAATACACCGCAGTACAGGACTACCGTGACATTTGGCAACAGTGCCGTAACTAAAAATATCGGATTTAATGTGGCGTGGCGCTGGCAGGATACCTTTGACTGGTATGGAACATTCAATCAAATGCGCCCGGGTACCATTAACGCATACTCCATCGTGGATGCTCAGGTGAGTTACAAAATACTCCCAATGAAGACGATTGTAAAACTTGGGGGCAATAATATATTTAACAAACAAATTTACCAGGCATATGGATCTCCTTCAGTTGGTGCCATATATTACGTATCTATTGTCTTTGACCAACTACTCAACTAATGGTATCTGCATTGAATGACAAATCAACCGCGGCTGATGCTGATAAGATCAGCGCCTACCTATGGGGGATGTTTGTTATCTGTTTTGTGGGTAATATCCTGGGAGGCGCAGCCTCTACACTGATGTCGGTATATCTACCCGTCCTTGTCAAAGACCTTCTCGGAACCGTCGAAGAGGAGAAATTAGGCCAGGTGAGCGCTTATATTAGTGCGTTGTATTTCGTCGGGTGGGCGATTGGCGGATTATTCATGGGAGTGATCTGTGACCGTATCGGCAGGTCGAAGTCGCTTGCATTATCAATTGGAATCTTTGGCCTCTTTACGCTCCTCGTAAGTTTTGTCTTTTCATGGGAGATGATCATCGTCCTTCGCTTCATGTGTGGCTTCGGCGTAGGAGGGATGTTGGTAATTAACAATACTTTGCTCTCAGAAATATGGCCGCAACGCACGCGTGCCGTATTTATCGGGATACTCTCTATTGGATTTCCTGTTGGCATTTTCTCATCCGGTGCGATTAACTATATGGTCTCGAGTTGGAGGGAAGGATTCATGATGGGAATTTTGCCACTTGGATTATGTCTAATAGCATTTTTTATAATAAAAGAATCGGACGCCTGGATGGAATCACGAACGGTAAAGGGAGACCGTCAGGTGCGTCAAAACATTCGCGATCATCGTACGGAACTCCTCAACGGATCGATCATTTTTGGTTCCATACTGATAGGACTGTGGGCGGTATTCTCCTGGGTGCCAACCTGGGTACAAAGCCTGCTGACGGGATCGGATGGCCAGCGTGAAAGAGGAATAAGCATGATGCTGCTGGGTGCAGGAGGACTGTCTGGCGGATTTGTTTCAGGCTGGCTTTCAAACGCTCTGGGCACACGAAAGGCCATGCTCGCTTGTTTTGCAGGGTGTTTCATTTTGTCATTCTTGTTATTCAAAGGGAATAGCACTTTCACCGGCATTACCGTAGTTGAAATTGCACTGCTTGCATTCATGTATGGAATCAGCCAGGGACTATTGGCTGTTTACATACCTCAGTTGTTCGCGGTATCCATCCGTGCAATGGCTACTGGATTCTGTTTCAACATCGGAAGATTCTTCACCGCAGCAGTTGTCTTTTTTGTAGGTGCATTGGTAACAACGTTGGGCGGATATGGAAACTCGCTCTTTGCATTTTCTTCCGTGTTGGTAGTGGGCTTCGTGATACTCCTTCTAACTAAAAAGATTTAAGAAAAATAAGATGGCACATATTGATGTTCCCGGAGGAGTTCCAGGCATTCGAAGCCTCGTGATGTTCAGACCAGAAACTGGACAGCACTTGTATGCGCTGGCTCAGGTACTTTTGAGAGGTGATTCACCTCTTACGCCAGCAGAACGTGAGCTTATTGCCGCACACGTGTCGGCCCGCAACAATTGTACGTTTTGCCGTGACAGTCATGCGGCAGCAGCCAGGGAGTTGTTTGAAGAAAATCGAGCTTTGGTGGACTGCGTGATCCATAATGTTCATTCAGGGGCACTCAGTCTGAAATTAAAGTCATTGCTGAACATAGCCGGGAAGGTCCAGTTAAACGGAAAAGAAGTAAAGCAGGAAGACATAGACGAGGCACGGCGCAACGGCGCGGCTGATCGCGATATTCATGACACTGTGTTGATAGCAGCAACCTTCAGCATGTTTAACCGGTATGTAGACGGACTTGGAAGCCTGACTCCTACAGAT
Source organism: Chryseolinea sp. (assembly GCA_035316905.1). Taxonomy (GTDB): domain Bacteria; phylum Bacteroidota; class Bacteroidia; order Cytophagales; family Cyclobacteriaceae; genus Chryseolinea. Next base: position 18,451 of record DATHIE010000623.1, read on the forward strand.
CCCGAAGCATATGCTGAAATGGGCAGAAGATTGGCAACAAAAGGATATTCACTACCTCAACCGGTAAAGGACTGATGGCACATATTACATTACCTGAAGGGTTACCCGGCATACGGGGTCCAATGGCGCTTCGTCCTGAGACGGCAAAACATCTGAATGAGCTGGCAGAAGTTCTTCTTCGCAGTGACAATTCCCTTACAAGAGGCGAACGGGAACTTATTGCAACGTTTGTGTCATCCCTTAATGATTGCTTCTTTTGCCAGAACGCGCATGGTGGGCTCGCTCAACACTACCTTCAATGTGACATGCCTTATATCGATCAGGTGAAGTCTGACTTTCAGTCTACCAACCTTTCACCTAAGCTAAAAGCTTTACTGTCCATTGCAGGCAGTGTACAAAAAGGAGGGAAGCACGTCACACCCGAACAGATTGAAAGGGCCCGCGATGTGGGAGCGACTGATCTTGAGATTCATGACACGGTTCTGATCGCTGCTGCATTCTGTATGTTCAATCGTTACGTTGATGGGTTAGGTACGTGGGCACCACAGGACCGGAATATTTACATTGAAAGAGCGAAGTGGCGGGCCGACGAAGGCTACGTGAATTTTGATTTGTATAAATAGCAATGAGTAAATCTCAATGCCGGTAGTGGGCGTACTGGCAGAAAAGAAGTTAGGTAGCGGCGATATTAGATCAATAAATAAAATGTTTGAGTATGGCTCATATTGCTTTACCTGAAGGGCTCGCCGGAATTCGTGGCCTTCTTGCTTTTCGCCCGGAAATGACCAATCCTCTGCGTGGATTCATGGAGGTATTGATGCGTGGCGAGAATTCCCTTACGAGAGGTGAGCGTGAGTTGATTGCTACTTATGTTTCACACCTGAATGATTGCTTCTTTTGCAAATCGTCACATGGCGCCACCGCGGAGTATTACCTTCAATGTGATATTGGGTTCATTGAACAGGTGAAATCCAATTACAAATCGTCAAAGATTTCCGATAAAATGAAGGCTTTGTTGACGATCTCTGCCAGTGTTCAACAAGGGGGCAAACATGTTTCAGTGGAAGAGATTCAACTGGCAAAAAATGTTGGAGCAACGGATTATGAAATACACGATACCGTGTTGATCGCAGCTGCTTTTTGTATGTTCAACCGTTACGTCGATGGCTTAGATACGTGGACTCCCGATGATCGCGAATTCTATAGAAAGGGAGTGAAAGAACGTGCAGAAGCCGGCTATGCGGACTATGATCCTTACCGGTAAGATTTGTATGATTACTTCTTAATGACTTGACTTTTGTATGAAAAAGATCTTTTACATCGGCGTCGCGGGATTAGCCCTTTTTGAAATACTGAAAGTATATTTCATTATGCCCATGCCCGGAAGTCAGCGGATGGACAGCCTAGATATAGCTTACTTTCTCCACAGCTATCGATGGTTTTTCAGGATTGCGTTCCTGGCGATGATCCTGGTCGGCTCCATCAGGGCATTTAGTATCAAACATAAATGGATCCCGGCCCTGTTGCTGGCAGGCGCTTTATACGTGGTGTATTTATTTAATTTCGAGATGTTGGCAGACGAGATGTTCAAGCAACCTGAGGAACTTTCTTTCAAAAACAAGACTGAAAATCTACTTACGGACAGCAGCGTTGTGATAGGTGTCGAACATAATGGTGAAGCGAAAGCGTATCCTGTGCGTTATATCCTTTATCATCACCAGGTTCAGGATACCATCGGGGGAAAACCAATGATTGTTACTTACTGTAATGTTTGCCGTACCGGTAGAGTATTTGAACCAACGGTGAAGAATCAGCATGAAAAATTCCGGCTTGTGGGTATGGACCACTTTAATGCAATGTTCGAAGACGCGACTACGGGAAGTTGGTGGAGACAGGTAACAGGCGAGGCTGTCGCTGGTCCGTTGAAAGGACAACTCCTTCCGGAAGTACAATCAAGCCAGGTTACTTTAAAGAAATGGTTTGAGTTGTATCCGGAAGCCGTCGTCATGCAAATTGATGAAGCATCAAGGACCTACTATGATTCAACTGGAAGATTCGAAAAAGGAAAAAGTAAGGGCAAACTCACCAGGATGGACAGCCTGTCATGGAAAGACAAATCCTGGGTTGTCGGTGTTCAGGTGAATGCAGAAAGTAAAGCTTATGACTGGATCGAGCTCAAACAAAAACGCATTGTAAATGACGTCGTCGGAGGTCAACCTATTGTCATTGCTGTTGCTGAAGATAACCAAAGTTTCGCAGCCTTCGAACGTTTTAATGCAACCGATACTTTTACGTTTCGAAACGATACATTATGTCTTAAAGAAAAGCGATATAACTTTTCAGGCCGTGACCTTACAACGTTATCTGATCGTTTAAGAATGGTAAAAGCATATCAGGAATTTTGGCACAGCTGGCGTACCTTTCATCCTAATACCAAACAATACCCCGAGTTGTAGCTACGACCAGATTGTTTGTATTTTAGGATTGTAACATTATGCCATTCACTCCCGCGCATCCGGCAATTATTCTTCCCTTCATCAGGTCAAGGTACTTCTCCGCGACTGGTTTGATCGCGGGAAGCATGTCACCGGATTTTGAATATTTTTTCAAGATGAGTGTCAGTAGCGTGTATAGCCATACGGTGGCGGGATTGTTCTATTTTGATCTTCCGGTCACGATCCTTATTGCTCTTGTGTTTCATCTGATTGTGAAGAAAAATCTGATTTATAATCTGCCATTGTTTTTGCAGAAAAAATTTCAGGCCCTATTGGAATTTGATTTCGTAAAATATCTTAAGGAACATGTCTGGATTTTCGTGATCTCTGGTTTATTGGGAGCCGCGTCCCATATCTTGTGGGATAGCTTTACTCACAATAATTCATTTTTTGCCCAGACCCTTCCGGTTTACAAATCCGTACATGTTCCATTCGATGGCGTGCGCTATCCGCTCTTTTATGCCTTGCAGCATATAAGCACGGCAGTAGGCTTAACCGTGGTTTTAATTTACATACTATCGATGCGGTCATGGCCTGTCCACAGTTACTCCAAACAGAAATTTCTCTACTGGTTCACGTTGGCTTCGATCGCGATGGTGATCACGTGGGTTAGATTTTTGATCCGCCCACTTGGCACTGACATTGGTAATCTTATAGTCAGTATTATCAGCGGCCTGCTATTAGCATTTGTCTGCTGTGGATTGATTAACTTTAAGCGAACCAACATAGCTGAAGAAAGCCGGAATGGCTAAGAAGAACACCCAGTGGGTACAAGTCGGAAAAAGGGAGCTGGAGCTTTCTAACCTCGATAAAATTTTATTTCCTGAAGATGGCGTCGTCAAGGCGCAGGTAATTGAATATTATCTGAAGATTGCTCCCACCTTACTAAACTATGTAAAAGGCCGTGCGCTTACCCTCATCAGGTTTCCTGACGGTATCACGGGTGAAAGTTTCTATCAAAAGAACCGGCCTGATTGGGCACCGA
>DATHIE010000624.1:0-4671 GCA_035316905.1 Chryseolinea sp.
CCACTGTTTTTCAATTTGTACGAGGCAAGACGGGATAGCATTGTGGCCTGGGAAAAGAAAAAGAAGCCACTTCCCGAAAAGGTAGTCCTGCCATGAAGAGAAAGAACGTCCTTTTACTCATTGTTATCGTTGTCGTGATAATTACGTTCTACTACTCGTATACAGGGAGCCAGGATCAGAGTGCATATGTAAATGAGATAAAGACAGAACGACTGGACAAGGATCGTTACATGCAGACGTCGCCCGAGTCGCCGTTCAAGGATAGTACTGGTCAGTTCACTGCATTAAAATATTTTCTGGCCGATATCCGATATAAAGTGACTGCCGAACTAATACCAGTTCAAAACAAGAAGCCAGTGGTTCTCTCAACCAACGACGGAAGGCAACAGCAATACGTGGAGTACGCATATGCCGACTTCGACCTCGACGGATATCATAACAGATTAGTGATATTAGAAGTATTGGACACGGGGCCATTGCGCGGCAAGCTCTTTCTCGCGTTTGGTGACGAGACCAGTGCTCGCGAATCATACGGAGCAGGCAGGTATCTCGACGTTGTTAAGGTTCCAGGCGCAAACACTATCACACTTGATTTCAATAAGGCCTACAATCCCTATTGCGCGTATGTTGAAAAATATTCATGTCCGTTCCCTCCTCCTGAAAACCTGTTGAAAGTTCCTATCAGAGCCGGTGAGATGGTTTACCATGAATAGGACAAAAATTCGCCTTCCGATCGGCCAGGATTGCTGCCGAAACATTTAGAAAAGTTGTAATAAACACCTTATTTTTGCCCCCCATGTAAACCCGCTGATTTCAAGCGGTATTACGGTGTTTTGGAGCAATGACCATCTCGTACAATTGGCTTAAAGAATATATCGATATCCCCGAATCAGCCGAGGATACGGGAAAGTTATTGACTTCTACCGGCCTTGAGGTTGAGAGCGTGGAAGTGCACGAATCAGTGAAGGGAGGGCTAAACGGCCTGGTTATCGGCCAGGTCCTGACTTGCGTGAAGCACCCAAATGCAGACAAGCTTTCATTAACGACTGTGGACGTTGGAAAAGACCGGGCGCTCCCAATTGTTTGTGGCGCACCTAACGTAGCCGTTGGTCAAAAAGTGGTAGTTGCCCTGCCAGGGACCACGCTTTATCCAAAGAAAGGAGATCCTTTCACGATCAAGCTGGCAAAGATCCGTGGCGCACAATCTGAAGGCATGATCTGCGCTGAGGATGAAATCGGCCTGAGTGACAACCACGCGGGCATAATTGTTCTAAATACAGAAGTTGCTAACGGGACAGCCGCAGCCACATATTACGATGTTCACTCGGATCATGTCCTTGAGATCGGATTGACCCCCAACCGTGCCGATGCAGCGTCACACATCGGCGTCGCCCGCGACATAAAAGCATCAAAGGGTCGTGAGATCAAATGGCCTTCCGTTACACAATTCAAAAGAGACAATAACGATCTCCCTATACCAGTAATCGTTGAGGATAGTGAGGGTTGTCCGCGTTATTCAGCAGTGACAATTTCGGGCATAACCATTACTGAATCGCCGGCCTGGTTAAAGAACAGACTTACGTCGATCGGTCTTACTCCAATAAACAACGTTGTCGATATAACGAATTTTGTTTGCCACGAAATGGGGCAGCCTATCCATGCCTTCGACGCTGATCAGGTTGGAGGACGTAAAGTAATTGTGAAGACTCTGCCGGCTGGAAGCAAGTTTGTAACTCTCGACAATAAGGAAAGGACGCTTCAAGAGAAAGACTTGATGATTTGCGATGCGAATGAGGGAATGTGCATCGCTGGTGTTTTCGGTGGATCAAAGTCAGGCATTTCGGCGACGACAAAGAACATATTTTTGGAGAGCGCGTGTTTTTCACCAAACTATATCCGCAAAACTTCACTTAATCATCAACTGAAGACTGATGCTTCATTTCGTTTCGAACGCGGGACAGATCCAAACATCACTGTTTATGCGTTGAAGAGAGCAGCCCTGTTGATAAAGGAAATTGCAGGAGGAAATATCTCGTCAGATGTGGTTGATGTCTATTCCACGACAATTGAGAACCGGGTCATTCATGTTAAAGACAAAAATGTCAATCGGTTGATCGGTAAAGTAATTCCGCGCGAAGAAGTTTTTAATATTTTAAAGAGACTCGATATTGCGGTGATGGAAAAAACGGATTCCACTTTTACCGTTTCAGTGCCTCCCTATCGAGTGGATGTTATTCAGGAAGCCGATATCGTAGAAGAAATCCTGAGGATTTACGGATTCAACAATATTGAACTTTCGGACATTGCGAGCACGGAATACCTCTCTGAATTTCCTTCAAAAGATCTTGATAAATACAAGCGCGCCATAGGAGAGCTTCTGATTGCAAATGGATTCTGTGAAATCTGGACAAACTCGTTAACCAACGTCGCTTACCAGGAAAAACACAACCTCAATTTCAAGGGTAAGCCCGTTGAAATTTTAAACAAGCTTAGTGAGGAGCAGGGCGTGCTTCGTCAAACTTTATTATTCACAGGACTCGAAGCGTGTTCTTACAACATCAACAGAAAACAAAAAGACCTGAAGTTATACGAATTCGGAAAAACATATTATTATGAGTCCGGCGTCTACAAGGAAGACGAGTTCCTCGCTCTTTATTTAACAGGCAACCGGGAGACGGAAAACTGGCAGCACAAAACGCAGGCCACATCATATTATGACCTGGCTCAACACGTGCATCATATACTTGCTAAAACAGGAATTATTAATATCAAGCAGCAGAATGCTAGCGATCCCCTATTGGAATACGGCGCTAAACTATCTCTGCATAATGATGAAATTGGAAAGTTGGGAAAAGTAAAACCCGCGTTGTTGAAAGATTTTGGCATTAAGCAAGAATTATTTTATGCAGAGTTGAGCACATCCTTGCTTTTCCAATCAGCAAACCCTAAGTTAGTAATTCAGGAGGTAGCAAAATTCCCCGAGGTTAGGCGTGACTTGTCGCTCGTTTTGGACAAACAAGTAAGTTTCGAGGAAATCAGGAGCCTTGTGAACAACACAGAAAAGGAGTTGATAAAAAATATCATCGCTTTCGACGTGTATGAAGGCGATAATATTCCTGGCGGAAAAAAAGCTTATGCATTAGGCTTTACCTTACTGAATAAAAACAAGACATTAACGGACGAGGAGATTGACAAGACGATGGACAAGCTGATAAGTGCGTTTGAGCAGCAGCTTGGTGCAGTAATCAGAAAATAGCGGCCCGAACCACAGATGGGGTTAGGATTTAGTTTGGCAAATTGGTAGCGATCACAAAAAGCCGGTGTGGAGAGAAGAGTGCCGAGGACTTTTGAAAACGGATGATCTACCTGAAAAATAAATGATTTAACAGTCGTAGCAGTGAGCTACGGCAAAAAACTTTCACATGGATCAGGAACTCCTAAAAACCAATCTTACAGGATTGGAGCGTAAAATTTTAGTGCTAATCAACGAGCACAAGAGCTTAAAAGAAGAGGTGAAGGCCCTGAAGAAGGAAAATCAAGATTTAAGAGCTGCAGTTAAGATTCGCGACGAACAGATTGCGGGTTTTCATAATCAACTGAAAATCACTAAAATTGTGGATAGTTTAAACCCGGAAGACGGAAGTGTTTCGGAGTTGAAGAAAAAAGTGGACGATTACATTCGTGAGATAGACAAGTGCATCGCCCATTTAAGCAGATAAGCAACCTGTAAGAAAATTTCATGGAGGACCTCTCTATAAAGATTAAGATAGCCGATCGCGAATACCCGATGAAGGTGAAGCTGAGTGACGAAGAGCGGGTTAGAATCGCCGGAAAACTTATAAATGAAAAAATAAAGTCTTACAGAGAGCAGTTTGGGATTGACGACAAACAAGATTTATTGGCTATGGTAGCGTTTGACTGCCTCATTGACAAAATGACTGCAGAGGATACTTACCAGGCAATCGACCAGACCGTGTTCGAGAAGATAAATCAAATCAATCACCTGGTTTCCCAATCCATTCTCTGACCTTCACTCCCACCTTCTTGAGCCAAGGCGGCAACCCGGGGTAGTTCATAACATACATTTTTTATGTCAACCACCGTCATTGTTATCGTGGTCAGTGCGATATGTACTATCGGGCTGAGCCTGTTGTTCGGAAATCTCTTTTCCAAGAAAAAGCTTCAAAAGAGCGAGGAGAATGCCGATGCAAAAGCAAAGCTGATCGTAAAAGAGGCTGAAATTGCAGCAGAGAATCTGAAGCGGGACAGAATCCTTGAAGCCAAGGAAAAGATCCTCAAGATGAAGAGTGAATTCGAGGACGAAGCCAACAAAAAGAAAAGCCTAATCATCAGCAACGAACAAAAGATCAAACAACGCGAACAAACGCTGAGTAAGGAAATCGAAAACCTAAAGCGAAAAGAAGGTGAACTGGATGATATCCGCCTTGATCTTGCGGCACAACTTGAGCATACAAAAAAGCGAAAAGAAGAACTCGATAAATTCAACCAGCAGAAAATTCAAGTGCTGGAAAACATTTCAAAGCTAACAGCGGACGAGGCGAGGGAACAGCTTATTGCATCTCTGAAAGACGAAGCGCAAACCCGTGCGTCGAGCTTCATTAAAGACATAATGGAACAGGCGAAGCTTACAGCCACGAAAGAAGCAAAGAA
>DATHIE010000625.1:0-5859 GCA_035316905.1 Chryseolinea sp.
AACAAATTCAACTTTGATTGTTAAAAAGTGGAGAAACAGTGATGGAAACAACTAGGATCATTGAAAAGATTAACGAGTTTTTGATCAACGAATTCGAGGTAGACCCTGAAAAGATCCACCCGACCGCCAATCTGCGAGAAACATTGGAGCTCGACAGCCTTGATTACATTGACCTGGTGGTTGTTATCGAAAGTAACTTTGGTTTTAAGGTAAAACCCGAGGACTTTACTAACATCGATACTTTCAAGAGTTTCTACGATTACGTCGTCCAGCGTATAGGTGAGAAGGTAGTCTCTTAATTTATGCCTCGCTGGCAGGGAAAGTCCAAAGGAACTCCACTCGGATACAGGATCTTCGTTTTTGTTATCCGGACATTCGGACTCAAACCGGCGTACGTGCTTCTGCGGTTCGTTGCGTTTTATTACCTGCTCTTTTCCTGGTCGTCATCAAAGCACATTTACCGTTATTTCCGTCGCTTCCATCGCTATGGACTGATAAGGTCTGTCATTTCTATTTATCGCAACTATTACATCTTCGGTCAAACCTTGCTTGACAAAGTCGTCGTTATGGCCGGCATTGATAACAAGTTCACTTATGATTTTGACGGCGAAGACAATCTGCGGCAAATCGTGAAAGGCGGGCGTGGGGGAATACTTCTTAGTGGTCACGTTGGTAATTGGGAAGCTGCCGGCCACCTGTTGAAAAGGTTGGATACGCGTATCAATGTGGTGATGTACGACGGTGAGCATCAGCAGATCAAAGACTATCTTGAGCAGGTTACCGGAGGAAGAAATCTCAAAGTGATCCTCATCAGGCCTGATATGTCGCATGTTTATGCGATGGGAGAAGCGTTGCAAAAAAATGAACTGATCTGTTTGCATGCTGATCGCTTCCTGGAAGGCAACAAAACAGTCCCCAGAAACTTCCTGGGAGAAGAAGCCCATTTTCCTCAAGGGCCGTTTCTTTTATCTTCCAGTTTCAAGGTCCCTGTTTCCGTCGTGTTTGCTTTCAAAGAGTCAGCAACCCACTATCATTTTTATGGAAGCACCTTACTCGAACGATCCGCCGACGAATCCAAAACGGATTTTATGGACCGTTTACTGTCAAGCTTTACCCGCGAGCTCGAACAAAAAGTAAAGATGTACCCGGAACAATGGTTTAATTATTTTAATTTTTGGGGAAAATAGCCAACTTTTGCCCGAATGCTTGCAAACCGGACCGACATCCTCCAATACATACCTCAGCGAAACCCCATAGTTATGGTGCATGAGCTACTGGAAGCCGACGAAGAGTCCGTAATTACACAACTTACCATCGAACCTGATAATGTTTTTCTCGCTTCCGGCTACTTTACTGAACCCGGGATGGTCGAGAACATCGCGCAGACGGCAGCAGTTCACGTGGGCTATCAATGCACATTAAAGAAGTTGCCAATTCCAATAGGCTATATCGCAGCCGTTAAAGATTTAAAGGTCAGGTTGCTCCCAAAGCAAAACTCCACAATTACAACTTCCGTAAAGGTCATAAATAAAGTTTTAGACATAACTGTGGTGCAGGGAAAGATAGAGCACGAAGGTGAGTTGTTGTGCTCATGCGAAATGCGAATCTTTGCCAAGATCCAATCCTAAATAAAATACATATGAGACTGTATAAATTGATTGCACTGTTCATCTTGATCTCACCAACGACGTTTGGTCAGACGAAGAGTGATGTGTTTAAAGAAGATGTAACCGTTACCTGGCTGGGTCTGGATTTTACAAGCACAAAACTGATTGGAGATCGCGAGAAATTCGGTTCTGAATCCGACGTGCGCCATTTGCTAGATGCATGGAATGATCTCATTATTAATGAGTCGGACAAATTTAATGTAGCCAGAGCGATCGACAGAAAGAAGGTTGAAAATGCCCCTGATGTTGCAAAGGAACATAACGCAGAGTTGGATGTTATGGCCATGTTTTCAGAGGAGCCAAAGGACTATTTACACGTAACGCCTTCCGATGTCGAACAGATCGTAGCAGACTACGACTTCAAAGGCAAGAGCGGCATCGGCCTGATGTTTATTGTGGAGAGCTTTAGTAAGCTGAATGAAGAAGGATCCATATGGGCAACGTTCATAAATATGGACAGCAAGGAGGTACTTTTCAGTGAACGTCTGACGGCGCCGCCTAAGGGCTTTGGTATGCGTAACTTCTGGGCTGGTAGCGTGTTTGGTGTCCTGACAAAGATGGAAAAGAAAGAATTTGAAATGTGGCGAAAGAAGCATTTCAGACCATAAGTCAAATCACAAAAATTGAGGTCCGTCCTTATTTTTTAACCGGAACATTTTGATTAGCCACGAGACCGAAGTCATTGTCAGATTTAATGAAGCCGATCCTTTGGGAATTGTCTGGCATGGCCACTACCTGCGATATTTTGAGGATGGCCGCGAGGCTTTCGGCAAGACGCATGGAATATCTTATCTCGACTGCTACAAGCACGGTCTTGCTCTTCCAATAGTGTCCGTTCATTGCGACTATAGCAAACCCTTGCGGTACGGTGACATTGTAAAAGTGCAGACGATTTTTGTCAACTGCGCAGCAGCAAAAGTGAAATTCGATTATAAAATATTTGAAGCAAGCCGGAAAACACTGGTAGCAAAAGGATCTTCGGTGCAGGTGTTTGTGGATTTAAAAAACTTCCAGCTTCAACTTACATTACCGGCATTTTTTGAGGAGTGGAAACAGAAACAGAACCTGATTTGATGAGATGAAGAAAGTTTGGATGGTTGCTGATTCAGTAGTGTCTCCGTTGGGTTCAACCTCACGGACAAATTACCAGAAATTGACTCAGGGGATTTCCGGCATCGCACTTGTCGATGACCCCAGACTGAACCCAACACCGTTTTATGTAGGGGCTATTCCTGACGTACTGCAGGATGGAACATCGACAAGGTTTGAAACACTTTCCAGTATGGCGATTGAAGGTGTCATGTCTCAGTTAGCCATTCCATTAGAAAAGACTTTATTCATTCTCTCATCAACAAAAGGCAACATTGCTTTCCTCGAGGAGGGACAACCAGCCCATCCGAGGGTACATCTGCATGCAACGGCCGACTTCCTGGCGCAACGTTTTGGCTTCAAAAGCTCACTGGTGGTCTCGAACGCCTGTATCTCGGGCGTTATGGCACTGATCGTTGGGAAAAGAATGATCGAAAAAGGTGAATGTGATCATGCGCTCATTGTTGGAACCGATGTCTTAAGCCGGTTTATAATCTCTGGCTTTCAGAGTTTGCAGGCACTCAGTCCGGAACCATGCAGGCCGTTCGATGCAGACCGAAAGGGCATTAACCTGGGTGAGTGCTCCGCGACCATAGTGCTGTCATCTGATCCTGGTATACTGGGTGCGAAACCAAAAATCAGGGTACTCGGTGGTGGATTGAGCAACGATGCCAACCACATTTCCGGACCGTCACGAACCGGCGAAGAGCTGGTCTTTGCCGTAAAGCAGGCGATGGAAGAATCACGAATCCAACAGTCAGAAATCGATTTTATATCCGCTCACGGTACGGCTACCATTTATAATGATGAAATGGAAGCAAAAGCGTTCTCGTTGATGGGAATGAACGAAATCCCTCTAAATAGTCTTAAGGGATACTTCGGCCATACGCTGGGCGCAGCCGGTGTGGCTGAGGTGGCGATGAGCGCTCAAAGTTTGTTGATGGACGAACTAATTCCATCAAAAGGGTTTGATTCGTTAGGTGTGTCGCAGCCGGTCAATGTGATAAAACATTTTGAAAAACGCGCTCTTAAGACCTGCCTGAAAACAGCGTCAGGTTTTGGAGGTTGCAACGCAGCAATTATTTTACAAAAGGAAAACAATTAACTGAAGATGAATTTTTTTGAGTCTGAACACTTGTCGGCATTAAAGGCGAAGGAAGAAGCCCAATGGATCACGTTTGCACCATTCGTGTTTCAGGCTACGCGCGTGCTCCGCAATAGTGGAATATTAAGCGTGGTTGAAGCACACCGAAAAGGCGCAACATTGGAGGAAATCAATAACGAAGTAAATCTCCCTGAATACGGCGTACGCGTGTTGGTAGAAGCAGCGCTTGGTATTGGACTTCTAACCGTCAACGAAGGAAAGTACAAGATCACCAAAACCACATACTTCATCCTTCATGATGAGCTGACGAAAGTAAACATGGATTTTACCCATGACGTATGCTACCAGGGAATGTTCTTCCTTGAGGAAAGCATAAAGAATCAAAAACCAGAAGGTCTCAAAGTGTTTGGTAAATGGCCTACGATCTATGAGGCGTTGTCTACCAATCTTCCTGAAAAGGTCAAGGAAAGCTGGTTTTCTTTCGATCATTATTACTCCGACAACGCTTTTCCGGAAGCATTGCCCCATGTATACAAACATAAGCCAAAAACATTATTGGATATTGGCGGCAACACAGGAAAGTGGTCACTGCAAAGTTTCAACTATGACAGTGATGTGAAGATCACAATCGTGGATCTGCCTGGCTATGTCGATACGGCAAAGGGAGAGATTGAAAAGAAGGGCTACGGCGACAGAATATCATTTTATCCATTGAACGTTCTGGATGAGATGCAAAAATTCCCAACAGGTTTTGATGCCATCTGGATGAGCCAGTTTCTGGACTGTTTTTCTGAAGCACAGATCGTGTCGATTCTAACTCGTTGTAAGCGTGCACTCAACCCCGGCGGATTTATCTATATCCTCGAGACCTTCTGGGACCGCCAGCGGTTTGAAGCGTCAGCTTTTTCGTTGCAGCAAACATCGCTTTACTTTACAGTAATGGCCAATGGCAATAGCCAGATGTATGACTCGAACGTCTACATTCGCTGTGTGGAAAAGGCTGGGCTGGAAGTGACTGAACAGACCGATTATGTCGGGGTTAGTCACACCTTATTGGTCTGCAAACCTATTGAAGAAAAGAAATAAAATTGAAATAGACGATTGACGAAGATGAGTGAGAAAGTAGATGTCCTTGTAATTGGAGGTGGGCCGGCTGGATCAATTGCAGCTGCGATGATCCACAAGAGTGGACTTTCTGTTCGTGTTGTTGAGCGAGAGAAGTTTCCGCGTTTTGTAATTGGAGAGAGTTTGTTGCCGCGTTGCATGGAAGTGTTGGAGGAAACGGATCTTCTTGATGCTGTCAAAGCCAAAAACTTTCAGGAGAAGTTCGGTGCAAAGTTCATGAAGGAGGATAACGTGGCAGACTTCAACTTTTCAGATCAGTTTTCGAAGGGCTGGACGTGGACATGGCAGGTGCAACGTGCTGATTTTGACCTTGCATTGATTTCTGAAGTTCAACGCCGCGGCGTACGAGTGGATTTTGAAACGACTGTTACTGGAATAGAATTCTTTCCCGATGAAAGTTCCTCAACGACAGTTCAGCATAAGGATAATACGACTGAAAAGATCGGTGCCCGCTTTATTGTAGACGCCAGCGGATACGGAAGAGTTATTCCGCGATTGTTTAACCTGGACAAACCGTCCAACCTTGATCCCCGTAAATCCATCTTTGCACACGTAACTGACGTCCACAGGAACAATCACGACGAACCAAATAGGATCATAGCTGTAATGTACGCCCCGGGAGTATGGACATGGGTCATTCCATTTTCGAACGGAGTCACGTCGTTGGGTTTTGTGGGAAACTTTGAATTTTTCGAGAGCATCGAAGGCGACCAATCGGAAAAATTCAGGAAGTGCATTCAAGGAAATGAATATCTCAAAAATAGGTTTGGCGATGCGTCCTGGGTGTTCGAACCGCGAAAGCTTGAGGCCTGGTCAGCGACTACGGATAAATTTTATGGTCCAGGCTTTGTCCTCACCGGAAATGTAACCGAA
>DATHIE010000626.1:0-8383 GCA_035316905.1 Chryseolinea sp.
AACTCAGGACGAACAGTGACCGGGCCCACCAGGTCTTCCACCACGGAGGTAAGACATGGATAATAATATAGGCAGCTGCTTCATTCCAAAGTCCGTCATTGTTACTGGCTTTTACGCGGAAAACGTATGTGGCTGGATCCAGATTGGTAAAGGTTGCAGATCGCTGTGTACCCACATTGATCCAGTCGTTGTCAAATCCTTCCAGCATATACGCATATTGGTTTTTATAACTGGAAGTGAAATTAACGCCAACATAATGGATCGTAAAAAAATTATGGTCAGCATCGAGGTAGATCTCTTTTGTTTCAGCGATGTCGTTTTTCAGAATACCATCAGCGCCAAATGGCTTGATCGATTGGTTGTATATTTTTAAGTCGGTGATATAAACAGAAGGTTTGTTGGGATTAAACTTTATGCTGTCGGGGTAGAACGTGTTTATTCCTTTGCCTCCGATAAACATCTGACCATTCTTCTTTAAAAAGGCCTTTCTCCTTAACTCATTCGAAAGCAGGCCATCACTTTCATCAAAGGTTTGGAATTTTTTGGTTGTCGGATTGAATAGCGATAGTCCTTTACTTGTTCCAAGCCAAAGGTTTCCTTTTTCGTCTTCCAGAATTCCCTGAACGAAATCCACAGGTAACCCGTCCTTGACCGTGTAAGAAATAAATTTCCCATCGCTTTTCATCTGGTGAAGACCACCACTGGAGCCAATCCAGAGCGTTCCACTATGATCTTCAAAAATACAATTGATCTGCTCGCTTGTTCTTGTGGTATCGTCCCAGATATTGATCGGTTTGATCTGATTTGTTTCCAGCGAGTAAATACCCAGACCGCTTCTCGCACCTACCCAAATGTTTTGCGCTTTATCTTCCAGTAATGTAAAATGAAATTGATCACCCTCATGTGGATAGATAAATGGATTTTCAAAGACACCGGCTGCCTCATCTTTCAGAATATTCAAACCGCCAAATGTAGAAACCAGTAGTTTACCAGTCTGGGAAGATTCTGCAATATTAAAAACATTTGGATCCGTCAGGTTTCCTATGCGATTGGGTTCATTGCCATATCGCACGAACCTCCTGTAATTCTCCACAAAACGATTTATGCCACCATCCCATACACCAATCCAGATGTGATGTTTACTATCTTCATAGACACAATTGATGGCATTGCTGCTGATGCTGTTCTTGTTTTTTGGATCGAACCGAAACCGGTGTGAGCCCGAACGATCTTTCAACACCAATCCATCTTCAGTTCCAATCCACATACGGTCTTTTGAATCCATGAAGATGACATTGACAAGATCACTTTCCAGGGAAGCATCATAGATCTGAATTTTATTTTCCATCACATCCAGTACGCATACGCCTTTGGCGAAGGAACCCGCCCATATTCTGCCTTGCCGGTCCTTGTATACTGACCAAATAGAATTATTGATAATGGAATTGGGGTTTGACTTATCGTATAAAAAATTTGTCAGCTCTTCTGTTTGCACATCCATCCTGCTAAGTCCTCCGTTTTCGGTGGCAATCCAGAGATAATGGCCGTCGCCGATCATATTTCGGATCGTGTTGTTGGGCAACCTATTTGGGCCATCACCCGATTCCGTCGTAAATCTGGTGTACTGGTTTTTTTTGAGATTGAATTTACATAGGCCGCCGTCATGCGTAGCGATCCACAGATTACCACCCGTATCCTTAACTATTTTACGAATGTCATTTCCAGGAAGGCTGTTGCGATTGTTAGGATCATGTAAAAAGTGTTGCTCCAGCACATTTGTTTTTCTATTCCATTTTAAAAGCCCGTTTGCCTGAGAGCCCAGCCAGAATTCATTTTCTGAAATTTGAGTTATACTGTAGATACCTTCGGCTGCGTGAAAGAGTAAGAATTTCTCCCACTTGCCTGTTCGATGATCACGGACCGCGACAAAAGCCTGTTCATTAAATGCTCCTCCGATCCACAGATTATGCTGATCGTCTTCAGTGATGCGAAACACCTGACAATAACGTTGAGAGAATTCGGGAATGCGAAAAAAGGCGTCTGCGGTGCGGTTATAATATTGAAGCCCGGAGTTCAACGTCGACACCCACAAGGTGCCGCGACTATCTTCAAAAATGGTTTCAACCCTGTTCTTGAATAACGATGTCGTATCGTTTTCAATGTTGCGATACGTTTTGAACTCGTATCCATCAAACCGGTTTAGTCCGTCGAGCGTGCCCACCCAAAGAAATCCCTTTGAATCCTGTGTGATGGTTGTAATGTTCAGGTTAGAAAGTTGAATGTTCTCCGAAAGCCGCCTGAATTTGGCGTCCTTGGTAATTTGCTGCGAAAAAGCTGGCCAGATCGTAATAGCTAGAATCCCGATCGCTATCGGGACCACGGACGCAAACCAAGTGCGTCGCTTGAAATCAGACTGAATTATTTTAGATCTGTTGGTCGTTAGCATCAACTACCATGATTGATCATGGGGCAATGTAAATATAGGCATGGAATTTCTTTTGTTAGTCATTGCTGGTTACAAGTGTTTTATGGAAAGCAGCCCTATCGAAGCGCTTAAATATGAATGAAGAGTATGGAGTCTTGAGCACCCAGTGTCGCAACAAATTAATTGTACAGCAATCTTGAATCGTGACCTTTCATTAATACATGATTAATGCTGGGTCACAAAGGCCACGAAGAACCACGAAGTTCACAACCCATTTATCTTTGTGATGTGCCACCGCTATAGCCCCGATAAATATCGGAGCGCACGCGGTCGTTGTGCAAACTTAGTGTCCGTCGTGATCCTGGATTTTATTTCGCGGCGGTTGCTCCAACTGTATGTTGCAAAATTTCCTTGTTTGAGCAGTAGTCTATTAGACTTCTGACTCAAGACTATTCAAGACCAGCGACGACGTTACTCAACTACGCAACTCTACGTCCGCCTGCTGGCGAAAATCTGTTTTTCACGTTTCTAAATGTGATTGAGCTTGCTATTGAGTGCCCCCAATGGAGTTTCTTTACTTTGCGTTTACAATAAAACCCAACGTTATTTCTGATACTCAATTTTCGTCACATGCCAAACAAACTCACCCGCCTCTGTCCTCACTACTGCTTCATCACCCACTTCTTTCTTCATCAGCGCATGTGCCATAGGTGAGTCTATGGAGATGCAATCCTTGGTATTAAAAATCTCATCGTAGCCGACTATACGGAAGCGTTTTTTTTCGCCTTTGTCATTTTCAATTTCTACCCAGGCGCCAAACATTACTTTGCCTTCTTGGAAGGGTGAATAATTCACGACTTTCAAATCATCAATACATTTGCGTAAATAGAGCACGCGCCGGTCAATTTCGCGCAGCCGCTTTTTATTATAATGGTAATCCGCATTTTCAGAACGATCCCCAAGGCTTGCCGCCCACGATACCTTTTGCGTGGTATCTGGCCGTTCAACGCGCCACAGATGATCCAACTCAGCTTTTAACTTTTCTAAACCTTCGGGGGTAATTAAGGGTGTTTTCATCGTTAATTAATCACGGAGCAATGCATGCATCCGACTTGTGCGCTTATATCCATTCCGAATGCTGATTCTTTCTCACCGAATAGTGTGTAATAAACTTGCGGCCAATAGCAATGGGGGACAACTGATCTTATATTTGATCTTTTGAGATAACTATGTCATCAAAAGATCCGCTTCATGGAAAGACACTGGAAATGATCTTGAACGAACTCGTTGAGCATTTCGGATGGGATGATCTGGGCAGTGTTATTGACATCCGTTGTTTTAAATTTGATCCCAGTGTCAAGTCTAGCCTTGCATTCCTGCGCAAAACTCCCTGGGCCCGAAAAAAAGTTGAAGATCTTTATATTAGCATTCAGCGCGATTAGCAACTGTCCCACATACTTCCCAACCTTTGCGATATGTTCTTCCTACAAACTGATTCGCCTCTTCCAGGTTGGTGATTTTCATGTTGTCTCCATCCCACAATAACTTTTTGCGGCCGTAGAACTCCATGTCGTCGCCAGTTTTTCTTCTTAACATGTAGCTGCGGATGGCAAGATTGCCCATCAACACCGTTTCTGTCATCGGCCCAGCATAGTCGAACGATGAAGTCAGGGCCTTATGCTCTTTACTGCCGAATCCGGCTTTACACGCATCAACCCATTTCCGCTGGTGACCGTATTCCGGCTCTTCAGTAGAACCGGTCTCAGGACCAAACTCCGTTGTGCCATCGTTCAGGTAAAGTTTCGGCATCATCGGTGAACTGTCGTTGATGTTTGTTGTTATCAGACCTTTGTCGCCCATAATGAGAACACCATTGGCGCTATTTTCACCTCCAAAGTCTTTGTCTGCAGGAATGATCTCCGGACGAGACGGTCTCAGACCACCATCGCTCCAGGTCATTTCAATTGGCGCTTTGCTTTTATCTGTTGCCGCAAAGTGAAGTGTTATAAAAGATGAAGGTGGACATCCTTCAGGATGGTAATCTGCCGTCCACATTTGCGAATAGATAGAGCTCACGCTGCACTCGGCATCAGTGGGGTATTTGAGTCCGAGTGCGCGGAATGGAATATCGATCAGGTGACAACCTACGTCGCCTAGCGCACCCGTACCATAGTCCCACCAACCGCGCCAGTTGAACGGATGAAGATTAGGCGTGTACGGCTTCATCTCAGCAGGACCGAGCCAAAGATCCCAGTACAGATCTTTCGGCTTCTTACTTTCATCGGGCGCTGGCATCGCAAAACCCTGAGGCCACACCGGGCGATTCGTCCATATCTGTACTTTCGAAATCTTACCGAGCTTACCTGAATCTATCCAGCCCTGAATCATGCTGTGCAATGGATTCGACCCCCCCTGGTTTCCCATCTGTGTCACCACCTTTTTATCGCGGGCCATCTTTGTGAGCATGCGCGCCTCACGGATATTGTGGGTCATTGGTTTCTGAACATACACATGCTTTCCGCGCTGCATTGCAAATGCTGCTGCCGGTCCGTGTACGTGATCAGGAGTGGAAATAGTCAATGCATCGATATCCTTTTCCTGTTCAAGCATGACCCGGTAGTCATTGTACAACTTGGCCTTCGGGAAATTTTCCACGGATTTTTTTGCAGTGCCTGAAAAGTCAACGTCACATAACGCCGCTACTCTTTCACGTCCGTTTACTGAAGCGTTCTTAATATCGCTACTACCCTTTCCCCCAGCACCAATCGCAGCAATAACAAGTTGATCGCTGGGCGCTGTGAAACCAACGCCTCCCAGCACGTGCCTGGGCACAATAAAAATGGAGGACGCAAACAGACTTTGTTTGATAAATTTTCTTCGCGAATACTCGCCTTTCATTTTATTATGTTTACTCATGACGGGAGATATTTTGATGGATACGAATCATTTACTTTTGAATATTGAAAATTACGAATTAATAGTTTCGAAAACTCTGTAATACAGGTGAAAGATGCCGCATAGGCGAAAAAACGTATTTTAATTTCAATGAGATCTGAAATCGTAAAGTGTCGGCATAAATCGCACCAAACAGTTATCCTTTATATGTAAAAAGCTCACCCTATCAGATTCGCTGGTGATTTAAGTTATGATGCGATCTATTTTTCAGTAGCGGATGACGATAATCCTTGATATTCTTACATCATTTCCTCATTTCCCCTCAGTTACCTGCCGAATCACGCGAAGCCAGTTTAGGCCAAGGATCTTTTTGATACGCTGATCGCTATAGTCAAGCTTTTGCATCGCAATGGTTATCTGCGGATAGTCGCTGATGTCTTTAATTTCGTGTGGCAGCTCTGGACCACCATCTAAGTCGGAACCCAGGGCGATGTGGTCCTCGCCAACTAATTTTACTCCGTAGTCGATCACTTTAGCCAGCTGATCTACATGCATCCAATACTCGTCAGGGATGGTTCCCCTGAAATTTAGTGGAACCTCCTTTGCCAATTCCTTGTCAACGTCTTCAATGGTTTGTTTGGTATCCTGTGTGTCAAAGATCCTCGGGGTGGCCGGTTGAGGAACAGGTTGTAGCTTGATGGGATTGTTCGCTTTCTGCCACTCCCAGTATTTTGGATTGTTGAACAGGCTGCCAAAATGAACGCCGATAACGCCTCCTTTTGCAGCGATAGCTTTTGCAGCTTCGTCAGTAATGCAGCGTGGATGATCAACTATTTTGTGAAAGCCGCCGTGACTATAAATCACGGGGTGACGGCTGGCAGCTACCGACTGCATTATGGCGTCGTTGGACGCGTGAGCTACATTGATCACCATGCCGAGATCATTCATTTCTTTGATCACAGCTTTTCCGTGATCGTTAATGCCACCCCAGGTATACACGTCGTTGCAGGCATCGATGAATGCGTTGGTCGTATTGTGGGCGGTCAACTGCATGGATCGCAGGCCGAGTCTGTGCAGTGCGCGCAGCAGGTTTAGGTCGCCATAAAGATCATAACCACCTTCTAAATCCAGGAAAGCGGCGATCTTTCCGCTCTTGTTGATCCGTTGAATGTCTGAGGCGGTTAGCGCCAATTCGATAGCGTTATTATTCTTCTTTATCTGGTCGACCGCCAGCTCCACCACCCTGAAGGTATTCTTGATCTCAAACCTTCCGGGATAATAGTGTTCGGGAGTGTAAACCGAAAAGAACATCGCGTCCACACCGCCTTCTTTAGCTCTTGGGAGATCGACATTACCATCCTGATATCGCTGGCCGATATCGGTTTTCATCAGCAACTCGCGGGTCATCACATGCGTATGCCCATCCATGACAAATGCTTCGCGATGTAGAACCGGCATCGGCTTATTCTGAAGAGTCAAAGCAAAACTGTTTCGAGCGATAGGCACGGATAACAATGATTGCATTTGAAGAACATTACCGGTTAGGGGCAAAAGTGTTAAGCTCTTAATAACGTCTCTGCGTTTCATTTTTTTAGTGGTTCTTTGAGAAGACCTACTCTGCAAAACCCCGTATGTAAGGGGTATCCGGCGGCCGTTCTCCTTTGCTAAATTGAGGGCCTCGTGTAGACCGATAGGCGATGTTCATAAATGGTGTCTCGATGCGGCGACCGATGGCAGCGTATTGGCCGTTCTCCCAGTTTGATTCCATGTTGTACGCCACAATCCCGGTGGACAGAAGCAATCGCTCCGCATTGAATGGTTCCTTCTTGGTCACCATCATCTCGGTAATCCAATGAGGTTGGGAGTTGGAGGCGTGATACTGCGAGAATGGACCGGGCCAACCAAGCATCGAGATGACTGTGGGATCTTTAACACCTTCGATCTCGCAGGCGTAGGTCCACCCTACATCCTGGGCTGAATAAACCGCTGCCTTCGTGCCGTCATTATATTCAACGATACAGACGTTTGGTTTGGTAATTTCCTGAAAGTGTCCCGGTGCGAGTTCAAAACTTGTTCGTACTGATTCAAGTAGTTTGGCCGCCCAGGGATTGCGTTCGGTCCACTTCCATGTTTCAGGACCACGGATACATTGCACTGACTTGACACCAGTCTCACCACCCTTGCGGCGTTCGACAAATGCCTGTAGTACGTCGACACAATGAAAAAGAGCTCCCTCGTCAACAGCACCGCCTACTGCGACCGATGCCTTGATGGGCGTGTCGATATCCAGTTCTATCTCGGGCTTACGGAAGTAGATAGGTATAGAGGACCCACCGGTCAGAGGAAAATTCAGCTCGCGGGATTTGTCAAACATCCACTTGGCCTCGTCCCAACTGATGGAGAGGTGCTTGTCGTTAAAAACCGGCACCGAGCGTTTGCTCGTCTCAAAGACCTTGATAATCTGCTGGTAGATCCACCAGCGCGGCAACATCCACTGCCCTTTGAGGTTGGTAGGATATTCCCCGTGTTCTCCGACGATGACAACACCATCAACGGCAAGTTCCTTACCTCCAAGCGTGACAGCTTCACCTACTGTCTTGAAGATCGGAATGTTTTTCGATTTGCATATTTTCTGACCCAGTCCGCTCTCTTGAAGCTGATGTATATAAACTGACACAACGTCCACTCGTGAAGGAGTGTGAGCTCCCTGCCACCAATAACCATCCAACAGCTTGGTGATGATCCAGTCCGCATGAGATCTTGGAGCAGCCCAGTATGTAACAAGACAGGCAATGCGAGGCCTTTTTTGAGCAGGCACAGCATTGGCGGTGCTGTCAGTCAAGGATGCTAATGCAGCCATACCAGTTATCCCGAGCATTTCACGCCGGGTTAGGAGTGAGTTTAATTCCATGGTGTAAATTAACTCGCGACGATATCGAGTACAAGCATATTTACAATTTCGAACATATGAGCAACCTTCTTTATCCGCGACCACCTGATTAACGTGCTATCCTAAAATGATAATCAGCAAATTTTATAAAGTTCGTCCAATCATAAACTGTA
>DATHIE010000627.1:0-2180 GCA_035316905.1 Chryseolinea sp.
CCAAAGTATTCGGCCAACGCTCGCACCCATTGTCTTCCGGATTCCGATCTCCTTTGTTCGTTGCTCGGCCATGAAGGCTGCCAATCCGTACAATCCTACACACGCAACTAAAATTGCAAGCCACGAAAACTTTTCGGTGAGGTTGGCCACCCTTACTTCGTTCTCATACATTCGTCCAAACTCCTGGTCGAT
The DNA here is from genome assembly GCA_035316905.1 of Chryseolinea sp. Lineage (GTDB taxonomy): Bacteria > Bacteroidota > Bacteroidia > Cytophagales > Cyclobacteriaceae > Chryseolinea. The sequence goes on from DATHIE010000627.1 coordinate 193, forward strand.
AAACCAATAGTCGAAACCATAGCTCGGGAAGACCTGTTTCCACTTCTGCTCAAGCTCCGATATTTTCTGTCCCATTTTTTCTGCTGGCAATCTCACGTAAATGATGCGGTCATTAAGATGAGGTTTCGGTGCGATACCCAATGGGTCGATCTTATAGTTCACGGAACGAAAAGGAAAATCTTCGACAACACCAATGACGATTCCATGCACGGGGCGTTGGGTTGAATCAATGTCGCCATAGCTTGTAGAAATCACAGGACGAACGACTTCTTTGCCGATGATTTCATCAGCGGTTGTGTTTAACGAACGCACAGCTGATTCATTCAATAGTATTGCCATCGTGTCAGCTACATTAGTCGGATCGAAGGTCCTGCCTGCAATAATTTTCAGATTGAACGTCTGCGGGAAATTGTAGTCGCCGTTTATCTGGAACCATTCAAATTCCTGATCACTAAAATCCGGAAACTTAAATTTCATATTCATACCCGGAAAATTATCCTGACGTGGAAGGTGATTAGCCAACGTCACATCTTGTATTTGAGGGTCCTGCTGGATGAGACTCTTAAACGATCGATATTGAGCGTCAGTGGCTGTTCCGGAGAAACCACCGTACCTTATACTTACGATCTGATTTCCACTCTCGTTGAGTTTCGAAAAGCGCATTAAGTCCATTTGGTTCACGACGATGAATGTTCCGCTCAATAGGATCACTGCCACGCCAAACTGGACAGTGGTGAGCACCTGGCGAAAAATATTCGGACCTTTCCCGAATGCGAATTTTCCTTTTAGTACTGCAGCCGGCTGAAATCCCGAAACAAACAATGCGGGATAACTCCCGGCCATTATCGTGACTGTTAGTACCACCACGCCGATCATGAGTAACATTTCGGTATTGAAGAGGTGTGCGAATGAAAACGTCTTCTGCGTAAGTGTATTGAATTGCGGCATCAAGATAACAACAAAGAGAATTGCCAGTACAGTGGAAATCATAACCAGTACAAAAGATTCCATCATGAATTGAAAGAACAGCTGTTGCCTTATGCCGCCAAAAGTTTTGCGCAAACCAATCTCACGCCCACGTGCGCCGGCTTTGGCAGTGGCGAGATTGATATAGTTAATGCAGGCCACCACCAGAATAAGGAATGCAATGGTGATGAATACGTAGACGTATTTAATGTCCACCGATTTGTGGTTGGACCACATCACATCTTTGTCGAAGTGGACATCAGTGATCTTGCGAACAAGTGGCGTGAGTTTAAACTGTGCGTCTGGTCCGAAGTCAATCTTGTTTGCTTTGTCCTGAAGATCAGCTAAAATGGTTGGAATCTTTTTCTCGTCGCTGCATACGAAGAAGGATGCGCTCCAAAACTGATTGTTGCCATTTCCCATGCTCGTGTTCATAAGACTCTCCATATTTTCATTAAATGGTTTCAGCGCGAAGATGTTGAAGATGTATTTCGGGTCAAGGTGTGTGTTGGAGGGAAAATCCTTTATCACTGCAGTAATCAGCATCTCCACTTTTTGATTATTAGTGGCAAATACGTTAGAGACGGTCAGCATTTTCCCAACTGGGTCTTCATCGCCGAAAATTTTCCGTGCAGCACTTTCTGTAAGCATCATGCTGTTGATTTCCTTTAACGGATTTGTTGCGGCACCCTTTACGACAGGTATCGACAATATTTCGGTGATAGAGGGCTCGGCCCAGAGGATGTCTTCCGTTAATACAATCTTATCTGTCGGAATGTAATGAATGCTTGTGGGCATGCCAGCTTCAATGAAGCTCGCGATTGCTTCAATTCCTTCGTAGTTGGATTGAATGTAATTGTCCCAGCCGGCAGGAGTGTAACCACCTGTATTAACTTCACCATTTGGATCTTGAAGAGAAATTCCAATACGATAAAGATTCTCTGCATTGGGATGCATCCGATCGAAGGTTAGCTCATCCCTGACGTACAGCAGAATATACATGGCTGCTCCCAGTCCGACGG
>DATHIE010000628.1:0-3553 GCA_035316905.1 Chryseolinea sp.
AACCGTAAACTTGCATTCAGAAGGAACGACATTGTGTTGTGTTCCGGAATTAATAATCGTGACAGACATCTTCATCTCTCCCAGTTTGTCCGAGACCTTTGGGAATCTGAACGTCCTCAACCATTCAATGTCCTTCATCGCAAGATAGATGGCATTGATACCTTCTTCCCTGGCGGCATGGCCCGGTTTTCCTTTTACAATACAATCCAGTACCATTAACCCTTTCTCGGCAGTAGCCATCTCACACAATGTCGGTTCGCCAACAATAGCAAAATCGATAGGTTGTAACGAGGGCCAGATGCTTTCAATACCGCCGGTTCCCGATATTTCCTCTTCGGCAGACGCGGCGAACACCAGGTTGTATGCCAGATCTTTGCGGTCGTAATAATGCAGAAATGTAGCAGTCAGGGCGACGAGGGGGCCACCCGCATCATTGCTTCCAAGACCGTAGAGTTTGCTTTCTTTAATTTCTGCACTGAACGGATCCCTGGTGTACCCAGCATTCGGCCTAACCGTATCGTGATGTGAATTAAGTAAGATCGTAGGCTTGGCCGCATCAAAATGTTTATTCCTGGCCCACACATTGTTGCCAATACGATTAGTATCCACTGAATGCTTTTTAATAAAGTCTTCAATGGCGTTTGCTGTCTCGTTCTCCTCTTTGCTGAATGATGGTATGGCAATAAGGGTCTGAAGAAGTGTCAATGCATTTTGAAAGAGTTTCTTGTGCATAATTACCTGTGCATGCCGCTAGTCTCGTTGTATAATGAATTATAACGTAATGAGTGTTCCCTCAGTCTCCCGACCCGTATTTCTCGTAAGGTCTCCTGCCTCACCGATCAATACCTCTTTGACTCCGGCGTGAATGGCGGCGTAGGCGTTTTCCAATTTCGGAAGGATTCCATCGGCAAATACCTTTTTTGGAAGAAGCTCGTCATACATGCTTTTCGGAAGATGGTGAATTACTGAATCGTGACGGTTAACGTCCATAAGAACTCCCTTTTTTTCAAAACAGAAGATCAGTCGTACATCAAAATGTTTGCTGAGCGACACGGCAAGAACGGAAGCTATGGTATCAGCATTTGTGTTAAGCATTGTACCGTCTGCGTGTGTGAGTGGCGCGAATACTGGAATAGTATTCTGCTTCAGTAAGAAATAGAGTAACGCATTATTGACTCCTTCCGGCGTTATGTCGCCTACAAAGCCGTAATCAATATCATTAACTGGTCTTTTTGTAGCTTTGATCATATTACCGTCGGCGCCAGTTACTCCCAACGCATTACAACCCAGCTGCTGAAGTTTTGCGACTATTTGTTTGTTTACCAACCCTCCATACACCATAGTGACAAGATCGAGTGTAGCTCCGTCAGTGATCCTGCGTCCGTTGACATAGTTTGATTCGATGCCCAACTGGTTGCCAACATTCGTCGCGATCTTACCTCCACCGTGAATAGGGATCTTAGGCTCCTTGATAACTGAAAAGTCATTAAGGAAACCTTCGAGCGCGGTCGCATTATCCAACACATTGCCACCGATTTTTACGATAAAGAGCTTATTCATAACGACATCTCTAAAGCTCAATTTACTTTTTATTTCCTAGAATTTCGCTCAGCACGACCTGGGCAGCCCACACACGGTTTGATGCTTGCTGGGTGACGACGCTATTCGAGCCATCCAATATTTCGTCGCTAAGCTCTACATTCCTTCTCACGGGCAAACAATGCATCACACGCGCGTTATTCGTCAGGCTTAGTTTCTTATTAGTTAACATCCAGTCCGGATCATTGCAATAGATCCGTCCATAGTCGTTATAAGTGCTCCAGTTCTTGACATAGACAAAGTCCGCGCCCTTCAGCGCTTCCGACTGATTGTGATTGATCACCGCTCCGCTGGTGAATTTTTCGTCCAGTTCATAGTCTTCAGGATGAGTGATCACAAATTCAGTTTCGCCCCAGGCATTTATCCATTGAGCAAAGCTGTTTGCGACACACTGTGGCAACGTCTTGACGTGTGGCGCCCACGTAAGAACGATCTTTGGTTTTCTCTTCTCCTTGAAGTTCTCGCGGATTGTAATAATGTCCGTGAGACTCTGCAAAGGGTGGAGTGTGGCACTCTCGAGACTTACAATTGGAATGCCTGCATATTTAATGAACTGGTTGATGTAAAGTTCATTGTAGTCATCCACCTTGTTTTGCAACGATGGAAATGTTCTTATTCCCAGAATGTCGAAGTATTTTCCAAGTATCGGTGCGGCATCTTTTACATGCTCAACGGTGGTACCACTCATGATCGCTTCGTCCTCAAACTCCAGCGCCCATCCATCCTGGCCAACGTTAAAGACGATCGTTTCCATTCCAAGATTCTGAGCGGCAATCTGAGTACTTAGCCGGGTCCTCATGCTGGGATTCAAAAAGAGCAAGCCCAAACGTTTTCCTACGCCGAGCCCTTTATCCTTAAACGGATTTGACTTGTACTGTAGTGCTTTTTGCACCAGGCCATTGATGTCAGGGGCATCGCCCGCGGAAACAAACTTTTTCATTTCAACGATTCGTTCAATGCAGTCAGGAAAATTTCAACTTCAGTCTTGTTTAATGCCAATGAAGGCAACAATCTTATTGTATTTGGCTTTGCTTCACCAGTAAAAATACGGTGACCGAATAAGAGATCTGCCCTGACCTTGCTTTTATCTTCTGGAAGATCGAATCCAATCATTAGTCCTCTGCCTCTCACCTGCTTAATTGAAGCAATTCCTTTCAGAGCATTGATCAAATAGTCACCCATAGTCGCGGCGTTGGCGATCAGATTTTCCTTCTCCATTACTTCCAATACTGCGAGGCAAGCGACCATAGCAAGATAGTTTCCGCCGAAGGTCGTACCCAACATACCGCTCCATGGTTTAATATCAGGATGTATCAGAACGCCTCCAACAGGGAACCCGTTACCCATGCCCTTAGCCGTGGTGATCAAGTGCGGTCTAATATCTGCATGCTGATGAGCAAAGAATTTTCCGGTCCGGCCATAACCACACTGAATCTCATCCAATATGAGCATCACATTCTTTTCTCTACACTTACGGTCAATCAGCTGCAGGAAGGAGTCGTCTGGTAACTGTATACCACCCACTCCCTGTATGCCTTCGATAATGACAGCCGCAACATCACTTGTAAGGGCGCTAACAAAAGCATTCTCATCATTTAATGGAAGAAATTCAACCTCATGACCTGCATTGAAAGCAGAAACGATCTTAGGATTGTCGGTAGCAGCAACCGCTCCGGAAGTACGACCGTGGAATGCCTTCTTGAAGGCAATGATCCTTTTCTTTCCGGTCACAAAAGACGCGAGCTTTAACGCATTTTCATTTGCTTCAGCACCTGAATTGCAAAGGAATAATTGATAATCAGAATAACCCGACATAGCCCCAAGCTTGTCAGCGAGTTTCTGTTGAAGTGGATTCTGTACGCTGTTTGAGTAAAATGAGATCTTTCGAAGCTGATCCTCCAATGCCTTGACGTAATGAGGATGTGAGTGCCCGATGGAAATTACGGCGTGACCA
>DATHIE010000629.1:0-7786 GCA_035316905.1 Chryseolinea sp.
TGCCCAGGCGGCATCAGTGTCATAGGTTTGGTAGTCGGTGACTTCAACAGCTTTTTGAAAAATGGTCTTGAACTGATCAAAGTACTTCCGGTTGCCTTCATTTTCATTTACCCATGATTCAATGAATGCAATTTCCTCCGAGACAGCTTCTCCGGCGAGATACTTTCCTATCAATTCGTCGATATGGTCGTTGATTTGTTCCAATTCAGGTCATTAATTCAAAAGTCCGTTCATAAGTATTATTAAAAGAGGGAGATAATCTTTAAGCTGCTCTCGCATGATGCGTAGGGCTTTCCCCATTTGATTCTCCACTGTCTTGATTGAAATATTTAACTGCTGCGCTATCTCCGCGTATTTTAATTCCTCGAACCGGCTGAGTTTAAATATTAACCTACATTGCTCCGGCAGGTGGTCCATCGCCTGATAAATTCTTGTTTCAAGTTCGGAAGCCATGACTGTTCTGGCCACAGATTCGACACTACGCTCGGCTACAGCCATTTCCATAGCTGCATGCTGCTGCTTGACCTTCTCGTGCTTGAGCACATTAAGGCAGGCATTGCGAACCATAGCATAGAGATATGGCTTAACGCCAGTGTGTATCGACAGGCTTTCTCTCTTTTCCCAAACATTCAGAAAAGTGGACTGCACGATTTCTTCTGCCTCATCACGATCCTGGACGAAAGTGAAGGCATAGTTGCAGAGGGGTTGATAATACGTCCTGAATAGCATCTCAAAAGCAGTTAGGTCCCCCGCTTTCAGCGTTGTTATGAGCTGTTCTACCGCTAATTCCACTGCTATTCGTTACGTGTCAGCGAAATTTACGGGTTTGCGGCCTTGGGGTTATGACAATTGAGAAAAGATTTACCCCCATTAGACGGGAGATTATTTGAATGGGATGCATTAGAAGGCTTAAACTTCTGACAAATAAGGCTCACCTACCCAAAACAAAGTCTCGGAACGTAGTCGGATCATTCCATCCACCACGCTTTCATAGTGATCTCCGGTTTCCTTTAGTCCCACGAGGTCCATCGATTGTTGCATCCGACTCTTCCTCAGAAAAATGGGAGTTTTTGCGGCCATCCACTTCTCAAAATGCCCCACGGCTACGCCAGACCATTTAAACGTTCCATCCACTACGCAGATCTGGAGTTGATCTGCAAATTTTTCGGCTAACGCAATCGTTTCATCCACGTTCGAACTAAAAATAGACACACCATTCTGCTTCGTGCGAATTAGATAGTACAAGGCATTCACGAGCGGCGATTCATTGGATGTGTATGCGAGTATAGTAAGTGGAGCCTGATCAACCAGCCGACTGCTTAGCTCCTGCACATTCTTTTCTTCGGCCAATACGACATCAATTTTTATGTTCCACAATATCACATCTTCAATTGCCCGTTCGGCAACCATAACCAAAGGTGCCCACTCCAACAATGGCCCGGCTGTGTCAAAAGTAAGAGCATCCAATAACACAAGTGCTGGTTCCTGACCTTCCTTTACAAAATGATGTGATGACATGTCGAAATTCTTACTAGCCAGTTGTAATTGATTATTGACTTAAGAAGTGTTGGCGGCAATTTATACTCATTTCACATAAATGTCTAAGGCCGAAAAAAGTGCTGGTTTCCGAAATTAATTAAATTGCATTCAAATCCAGTTACTAATGTTAAAAGCAACGGAGTGTTACAAGGTCTTTCAACGAAGCATCGATGACTACCATGTCGTCGATGACGTTAATGCGAAATCCAAAAACCCCTATGCGGCTCAAAGTTTTGAATCGTTGCTTTATGAAAAAAACTGGATCGACACCGTTCAATGGCACCTTGAAGATATTATACGCGCTCCTGAAATTAACCCGGTAGAGGGAATTCAAATCAAAAGACGTATTGATAAATCAAATCAGGATAGAACTGACGTCGTGGAAAGGGTAGATGATTACTTTCTAGAGTTTTTCAAGAGCACAACGCCCAAGGCTGGGGCGCGAATTAATTCAGAAACGCCAGCATGGTTGCTTGACAGGATGAGTATACTTATGCTAAAGATATATCATATGAAGGAGCAGACAGAGCGTAAAGATGCCAGCGAGGAACACGTAAAAAAGTGTCTGACAAAGTTGAGTGTATTGATGGAGCAGAAGAATGACATGCAGCTTGCTTTCGATGAGATGATGGAGGACATAAGCTCAGGGGTACGCAAATTCAAAGTGTATCGGCAAATGAAAATGTATAACGATGCCTCCTTAAATCCAGTGCTTTACGGAACAAAAGGCCATTCGTAAAAATTGTTTCTCAATTTGAAATAGAATCAATATCCCGACATCATAGTTTTTGTAGATTTCCAAAAAACAACTCTCTTTGGCATTAAAAAAAATCTTAATCCTCCGTTTTTCTGCAATGGGCGACGTGGTCTTGCTAGTACCCGTTGTTCAATCACTGGTTGCCACTTATCCCGACGTTGAAGTGACTGTGGTTACTCGACCCAAATTTGCCTCGCTTTTTACTGACATGGACAGGGTAATACCTTTTCCCGCCGACGTTGACTATACTTATTCTGGAATATTTGGAATGAGGGAGCTGTTTGGAAAGCTGTTGCGAAAAGGTGGATATGATGTGGTCATGGACATGCACGACCACATAAGGACAATTCTTTTGCGAAATCTATTCAAGATCTTCGGCACGCAGGTAATTGTCTTTGAAAAGGGTAGAAAACAGAAAGGTGCATTCACCAGGAAGGACAACAAGATTACAACACCACTTCCTCATACAGTCGAGCGATACTCAAAAGCATTCGAAAAGGCGGGATATCCGCTAACGATAGGAGCGCCTCCCTTTTTCTCAATCAAGGCCAGTACAGAGGACCAGGTAACAGAGTGGCTTCAGAAAAATGAACTTTCAAAAAAAGAAAAATGGATCGGTATTGCTCCCTTCGCGATGCATGCATCGAAAATCTGGCCAGTGCAAAATTACGCCAAAGTGATCGCGCAGTCCATAAAGAAATTTCCCGCAAAGTTTTTCTTGTTTGGTGGAGGTAAGAAAGATCTCGTCTTCTTTGAATCGCTGAAAGAAACTTTTCCCGGGCATTGCATCATTGTAGCTGGTCAACTTAAAATTAAACAAGAGCTAGCCTTGATGCGCCAGCTTGACCTCATGCTGTGTGTGGACTCATCCAATATGCACCTTGCATCATTAGCAGGTACTCCACTTCTTGCTATTTGGGGCGGAACCCACCCTGACGTCGGCTTTGGACCCTATGTGAAAAATGACGAAAGCATCATTCAGATCGGTCGCGACGTGTTACCGTGCAGACCGTGTTCAGTCTATGGCAAAGAAGATTGCTATCGGGGCGATTTTGCCTGTTTGAACTATATAACACCTGATGATGTCGTAGGAAGAATGGAGAAATTGCTGTGAATGTCACTCTTGAAACCAGTCGTCTCGTGATGAGAGAGTTCCGGGAAGAAGATGCCATAGGAATGTACGAATTAAACAGTGACCCGGACGTGATCCGCTATACAGGTGATGATCCTTTTGCTTCGGTCGATGCGGCACGTGATTTCATCCGGAAGTATGATGTGTATGCTACGACGGGATATGGGCGACTTACGATCCTTTTGAAAGGTACCCTGGAGTATACAGGATGGTGCGGACTTAAATATGATGCGATGTCATCAGAAACTGATCTTGGATTCAGATTGCACAAAAAATTTTGGAACAAAGGATACGCAACGGAGGCTTCCTTGAGATGCTTAGAGTTTGGATTTAAGGAATTGAAACTTGACAAGATCATAGGCCGCGCCATGCAGGAAAACAAGGCTTCAATAAATGTGCTTAGAAAGATAGGAATGACGTTTGAAAAAGAATTTGAAGCACAGGGAGGAATATGTGTTCAATATTGCATTAATAAGAAATGAAAAATTCAATTGATACTATAATTTTTGATCTTGGCGGTGTTCTGATCGACTGGAATCCACGGCATCTCTACCGTAAAATTTTTAAGACCGAAGATGAGGTGACATGGTTCCTTGAAAACATTTGCACAGCTGAATGGAATGATAAACAGGATGCTGGCAGATCATTCGAAGACGCAACCAGGGAGTTGATCGAAAAGCACCCCGATTGGGAAGTTCCAATACGCGCCTGGTATGACCGATGGGAAGAAACAATTCCCGGTCCTGTCCATGAGACTGTTGAAATCCTTCGACGATTTAAGGAGTCACCGGATCACAAGTTATATGCATTAACCAATTGGTCGGCGGAAACTTTTCCCTGGGCGTTAAACACGTTTGACTTCCTTCACTGGTTTGAAGGAATCGTTGTATCCGGCATTGAGAAAACCCGCAAGCCGTTCCCCGAGTTTTATCATATCCTGTTCGACCGATACAACATCGATCCCAAGCGCGCACTCTTTATCGACGACAACATCAAGAATATAGAAGGCGGCAAGGCACTAGGGTTAAAAACAATTCATTTTCAAACGCCGCAGCAGCTCCGGACCGAACTGCAACAAGCTGGACTAATCGACTGATGGGTTAATCCAGAGGTTGATTCGGCGTCAAATATCCGCGCGAGATAAGATCATCAGGACTGCGAACTGGATAAGTGCTTCCATTCGAAAGGAGGTACAGCCGGTCGGCACTGGACATGACGCTCCGATAAAGGTGATCTGTTAAGATGATACCTTTCTCTGCCTTCGCTTCCATAAGCATCGTCCTAATGGTCTCAACGTGCACTGGCATAACTCCTGAGAAAGGTTCATCGAGCAGACAGAAGCGCGATCGCGATTTTAGTATCAGCATGAGTTCGATTACGCGGCGAAAGCCTCCCGATAGTTCATGTGGCCTGAAGCTGAGCTGCTCATTCAGTTCCGGGAAGTATCTAAGCAGTTCGTCATTTTCGATTTCGTAGAGATCAAGTGCTTTGGCAATAGTGATGTGAGATGGTATCAGATCAGTCTGTGGCAGGTAGCCAATGATGCGCTGCCTAATGAAATCTTCTGGCAAAGGGCTACCATTCATACGGATTGAACGGTGTTCCGCTGATTGGCTTCCAAAGACAACCTTGAACAAGCTTGACTTGCCTGATCCGTTTCGCCCCAGGATTCCCACCACTTCTCCAACGGTGCATTTCATATAAATTCCGGAGAGAATTCTTTGTGTCCCATAGCTCAGCTCAATGCCATCAAACTCAAGGAGATCTTTCATAGAAATTGAGCCGTAACGATGATCATAACCACCCAGAGTAAAAGATCCAACACCAGGGTCAATGCGTATAGCTGCGTTGTAGAGAAACCCAGGTTGTGATAGAAATGCAGCTGCTCAGCGCGGCCGAGGTGAAAAACGGTACCCAATAAAGCACTGCTGGATGCTTTGATCCAGAAAAGGGTCATCACAAAATATATACTCCCCCAATTCAAAAGGAGGAAGCATGTAAATAGTGAGAAGAATGTGGCGACAAATACAAACGGCCTATAGAAAGTAACGATGGAATGCATGTGGCCCAACGACGGCAAAGGTTATGCCAACCGATTGTCTGAAGAAGTGCGAGTTTAGAAATTCTATTACGTCTTTTTAACAAATCCCAAAAACACCCGCTCAATAATATCGCAGCAGTCGTGAAGTTGCTCTTCGGTGAGAACCAACGGAGGAGCAAGACGAATGATGTTGCCGTGGGTCGGCTTCGCCAAAAGTCCTTCCTTCATAAGTGACAAGCAAAGGTCCAATGCGGTAGTGCTTTCGGGCGAATCGTTCACAACAACAGCATTTAACAATCCCTTTCCTCTCACGTCCGTGATAAGGGAGGTCTTTTTGATAATCTCTTTCATTCTCTTGCGGAAAATTACTCCGAGCCTGTCTGCATTTTCCGCCAGGTGTTCATCTTTCACCACTTGCAACGCCTCCATACAAACAGCGGCGGCTAAAGGATTTCCTCCAAATGTGGAACCATGCTCACCGGGTTTTATGACCAGCATAATATCATTGTCGGCGAGTACCACTGATATTGGAAGGACGCCGCCCGACAGCGCCTTACCGAGGATCAGCAGATCCGGGTGAACGTCTTCATAGTCCGACGCCAGCATCTTGCCTGTACGTGCTATACCCGTTTGGATTTCATCCATCATCAGGAGCACATTGTTTTTACGGCTTAGCTCTTCTGCTTCTTTCAAATATCCATCGTGTGGAATATATACACCGGCTTCGCCCTGAATAGGCTCAAGCCACAAGCCACATACATTTGGATTCCGCAATGCATTTTCCAATGCACTTGTGTCATCGTATGGAACAATGTCAAAACCAGGCATAAATGGCCCAAAGCCATCTCTTGCCGAAGGTTCCGACGACGCTGAAATAATTGTTGTGGTTCTTCCATGAAAATTCTGCGTAGCACAAACAATTACAGCCTGATTGTCGGGTATACCTTTTTTTGTGTAGCCCCACTTCCTCGCGAGTTTGATCGCGGTCTCATTCGCCTCGGCGCCACTATTCATAAAAAGCGCCTTATCATAGCCAAACATCTCGCACAGAAATTTTTCCGCGATACCAAGTTTGTCATTGTAGAAAGCCCGCGATGTGAGCGTAAGTTCCTTTGCTTGAGTGATCAGAGCGTTTATTATCCTTGGATGGCAGTGACCCTGATTGATAGCACTATATGCTGAAAGAAAATCGAAGTATTTTTTTCCTTCCACATCCCATAGGAACACACCTTCACCTTTGGCAAGGACAACTGGCAATGGATGATAATTGTGCGCGCCATACTGCTCTTCTAACAAAATCGCCTCCCGGCTTGAGTTTATCGTCTCCACCACCATAAGAAATTGTTCAGGAAAATGTCCTCAAAGTTATCAAATAGGGTCTTGAAAGCCTAAGAGTCAACCCCTTAAAAAGTCCGTCTCAACAACTCCTCACTTAAGTAACAAAGCGTACGGTACGCCAGGATACAAACTCCCCTAATAGCCGGCATTTCAAGCGTCCTGTTATCTTTACGGCTGATGGAGATACTTCTGTTAATTTCTGGATTGTTAGTGGGCGCGTTGGTAGCGTGGTTGGTGTTGAAGGGCAAATTTTCCGGAAATGCGCAGGCCTCTCACACCAATGTTCTGGTAGAGAAAGAAAAGAATAGCGCCCTTCAAGAACAGCTAAAGGAACTTAAGCGTGATATTGAAGTCGAGCGGACAAGAGTATTAGAAATAAATAATGAGCTGGCTGGAACAGAAGCCGATTATCGCAACCTTCAGGAAAAACTTGCAGATCAAAAAAAGGAGGTGGAATCTCTAAATGAAAAGTTCGCGCTGCAGTTTAAGAATCTTGCCAACGATATCTTTGAAGAGAAGAGTAAGAAATTTACAGATCAAAACAAGGCAAACATTTTCGATTTGTTAAAACCATTGGGAGAGAAAATTGTAGACTTTGAAAAAAAGGTTGAAGAAACGCATAAAGACAATATTTCGCGGAGCTCCGCTCTTCGAGAGCAGTTAGAGAATCTCCAAAAGCTCAATGTCCAGATGACGCGCGAGGCAGAAAATCTAACCCGGGCCTTGCGTGGAGATAGCCAAACACAAGGCGCATGGGGCGAGTTTATCCTTGAAAGCATACTGGAAAAGTCCGGACTCGAAAGGGACAGGGAATACACCATTCAGGAATCGTTCACCACAGCGGAAGGACGTCTGCGGCCAGATGTGATGATACGATTACCGGAAAACAAGCACGTCGTCATCGATTCCAAAGTAAGTCTGAGTGCATACAACAACTTTGTAAACGCACAGAACGAGGAAGAAAAAGTCCAGTTTCTAA
>DATHIE010000630.1:0-10296 GCA_035316905.1 Chryseolinea sp.
AACTTACATTACTTGATGTCGCCTTAAACAGGGTCCTTATCTGGTTATTCAACGCTGATGAGAAGTATTTTACATGGTGGTCTGCAAATCCAGAAGCAGAAAGCAACGCCGAAAGTTATAGAGTGGATTACGTTGAGCATCCAGTGTTTTTAACATATTATGAGGCGTGGCAAAAAAAGTCACCGTTACTGTTGTACACGTTGGGCGATGACCTCAAAGTTTCCTGGGAAGACTACCTTTTCAAAAACACCGAACTTTCGAGAATACCAAAGGCCGTGCAGGATGGTATGCGTTCGGAGAAAAAAATATTCACAACCAGTGCTATTGGTGACTACGGATTATTGATGGCTGGGGGCTTTGAACCATTTTCCGATGAAGTCAATGACATCATTCAACGTTTTGGTCGGGTATTCCAGCAATCCTACACTCGCTATCGGGATGTTCAAAAAGCAGAAGCCCAGGCACGGGAAGCAACCATTGAAGCGTCGCTCGAAAAAGTACGGGGCAAAGCCATAGCCATGCACAACAGCAACGATTTGATTTCAACGGCCAGCCTTGTATTTACTGAATTGAGAAAACTTGGTATCAACTCATTTCGCAGCGGGGTGGGGCTGCTTACGAAAGAAAACCGTAACGTAAAATTATATTCCGCAACGTCATCAGAAGAAGGAGGTAGCTTTTCCGTTGTAGGCTGGGCTGTTCTTGATCACCACCCGGTGCTTACTAAAACTTATGATAGTTGGGTCAGTAACGAAGATTATTTTCCAGTACTGAAAGGAGAACTTTTGAAAAGTTATTATGAGAAAATTGTGGCGACGTTCACTGTGCCTGTTGAACAGTCAGAAGGCTACGAACAACATGGGTACTTTCTTCCTTTCTCTGAAGGCCTATTTTATGGTTGGTCAGAAAAACCTTACACAGAAACTGAAATCAAGATCCTGCATCGGTTTAGAGGAATTGTAGACCTCACCTTCAGAAGGTACATGGAATTGCAAAAGTCGGAGGAGAATGCAATGGAAGCCATACGTCAGGCATCTCTTGACCGCGTTCGTGCCGAGATCGCCTCGATGCGCACCACAAACGACCTCGACCGAATTACTCCGTTGATCTGGAAGGAGCTTAATATCTTGAATATCCCTTTCGTGCGGTGTGGTGTATTTATCATGGACGACTTACAGCAGTTAATACATACGTTCCTTTCTACACCTGAAGGCAAAGCAATTGCCGCGTTTCATTTGCCTTACGAAACTCCTGGAAATATTGGTGACCTCTTAAGCCATTGGAGGGCCAAACAAATGTATATCAGCCACTGGGATGCAACGGCATTCAGCGAACTGGGCGAGCTACTGGTTCAACAGGGAGCGATACCCTCGAAGGAAGTTTACATGAATACGGTACCGGTAGACGGAATTCATTTGCATTGCCTTCCTTTTATGCAAGGTATGCTATACGTGGGCAACACTACACAACTGCAGGAAAGTGATATTCATTTGATTCAATCCGTTGCCGATGCATTCTCCACCGCTTATGCACGTTATGAAGATTTTAATAAACTGGAATCCGCGAAAGCTCAAATCGAAAAAACGCTTACCGACTTAAAGCTGACTCAAAACCAACTCGTGCAATCCGAAAAAATGGCGTCACTGGGAGAACTAACCGCGGGCATTGCACATGAAATTCAAAACCCGTTAAACTTTGTCAATAATTTCTCGGAAGTGAGCAATGAGCTGCTGGATGAAATGAAAGAGGAAATAGGCAAAGGCAACTATGACGAGGTGCAAGCAATTACGAATAACATAAAACAGAATCTGGAAAAAATTCTCCATCACGGTAAGCGTGCTGACGGAATTGTAAAAGGCATGTTGCAGCACAGCCGCAGTAGCAGCGGCGTGAAAGAACCTACGGACATAAATGCATTGGCCGATGAGTATTTACGCCTCGCCTATCATGGATTCCGGGCAAAAGACAAGTCGTTTAAAGCATTTACCAACACCGATCTGGATAAGAGTATTGGAAATATAAACGTTGTGCCGCAGGATATTGGCAGAGTTGTTCTCAATCTGATAACGAATGCATTTTATGCCGTCACTGAAAAGCAACATCAAAGTTCTGCAGAATATCATCCTACCGTTTACCTGAGCACAAAGAGACGTGATGACTGCGTGCTGATCTCGGTGAAAGACAATGGTAACGGCATTCCCGAACACATCAGAGAAAAAATCTTTCAACCTTTCTTTACCACTAAACCAACCGGGCAAGGAACGGGTTTAGGTTTATCATTGAGTTATGACATAGTGAAAGCGCATGGCGGAGAGTTGATTGTCGAAACGAAGGAAAATCAAGGAAGTGAGTTTGTGATTCACTTACCTATGTAAATACTTTAGAATTTGTCAGTACTTCAAAGAAAAACAATGGATGAGAATGTTAGAGGCGTAGCCTCGCCACATTTTGTAACGACGGATTTTAATCCGTCGACCGGTAAACAAAATTAAGATCGAGAGCCGTAGGCTCGCTACATATAATTTGAATAACGATGGCTAACACATACCACCAAATCTATCTTCAAATAGTCTTTGCCGTGAAGTATCGGAATGCAGTAATTGATAAGAAATGGAAAAGTCAGCTATTTGGAGTTATTGGCAATCTGATTAATGAAACCAATTGTAAAACCATTATTGTAAATGGAGTTGAAGATCATGTGCATTGCTTCTTAGGGTTGAAACCAGTTGTTTCTGTCTCTGAACTGATGAAAACAGTCAAGGCAAAGTCATCCAAGTATGTAAATGATCACAGCCTAACTCCCCGGAAATTTGAATGGCAGGAAGGTTACGGTGCATTTTCATACAGGCAAAGTGATCTCGATACGATTTTTAAGTACATTCAAAATCAGGAAGAACATCATAAAACAAGAAGCTTTCGTGAAGAATATCTTGATTTGCTAAAAGAGTTCAACATAACTTATGATGAACAGTATATCTTCCAAAATCTCGCATAAAAAAGATGTAGCGTGCCTAGGCACTCTGCATTTTTCAGTGCTTCGCTGCAACGGATTAAAATCCGTTGTTATAAGATATTACGAGCCTACGGCTCTGAATTTCCAATTAGAGTTAACGGTAGAGCTATTTCACGAAGAATATGAGTTAAAGTTCTACTACTAACCACAGGGGAAAAGGAACCTGGTTTAGGATTATCATTGAGTTATGTATTATTGTAAAAGCGCATGGTGGTGATTTGAATGTTGAAACGAAGGAAGGTGAACGAGGGGCGAGTTTGTTATTCAGCTTCCAGTATTATCGAAAGGTAGCTAGAGGCGTAGCCTCGTCTCATATTGTAACGACGGATTTTAATCCGTCGATAGGCACAACATTAGGATCGAGAGCCGTAGGCTCGGTACATATAATTAAAAGCAATAATGGCTAACAAAACATTAGTACTTACTTTTTTTTGGCTGTTATTTCATTGCGCAGCCCTTGCGCAAAATAAGTTTACTAAAGAATTAAAAAGTCAATTAGCCGCTACACATGAAGATACGAACAGGGTAGTCCTCATGGCAGAGTTAGGGTTACAATTTAGATATGCCAACCCCGATTCAGCGCTTTTTTATGGTAAAAAAGCATTGACCCTGGCAGAACAAATCAAATTTCTAAGAGGTCAGGCGCTTGCCATCAATACCATTGCTCTCACCATGAGGGAAAAGGGCGAGTTGCCAAAGTCATTAGAGCTGGCCATGAGCGCCTATAAAATTGCATTTGCTAACAATTATGTGTTTGAAACTTCGCTCTCACTGAGACGAATTGGCCTGGTGTATATGGATTTGAAGGAGTACCGCACGGGCCTTCCTTACTTTCAAAAAGCGTTACAATTGAGTGAATCAATACACCACAAAAGAGGGATGGCTATTGAAGGTATGAATTTGGGTATGATGTATGAATACATGTCCATTCTTGATTCGGCATTGTATTTTGTTCGAAAGGCAGAGAATGGAAAAGAGCATATCGAAGATTTATACGCCGAAGTAAATCGGGTATTTGGAAATATTTACGCCAAGAAAGGTAACCCGAAACTAGCATTGTTTTACTACCACAAAGGAATAGATGCCGGATTAGCGCTGAACGATTTTCGTACAATTTCATTCATTTATTCGGATGCTGCCAGAATGTTTAGACAATTAAACCAAATTGATTCCAGCATCATGTACGCAAAGCAGGGCCTTAAATATGGACAACTCGTTTCCTATAAGAAAGGTATTTTGTTTTCCAGCAATATATTGGCTGAACTGTATGACTCCAAAGATCCAGGAGAAGCCCTGCGGTATTACAAAATTGCATCAACGGCAAAAGACAGCTTATTTGGTGCGGGTAATATCAAGACGATTCAATCTCTGATTTCAAAGGAGGAGGCCACACAAAAAGAAATAGAAGGCGCTAAAGTCGCTTATGAAAACCAGATGAAACAATATGGATTGTTAGTTGGTTTAGGTGCATTCTCACTCATCGCAGTAATCCTGTATCAAAGCAATCGTCAAAAGCAAAAAACAAACAAAGTCTTAGAGTCCACGCTTGCCAATCTAAAATCCACCCAATCTCAACTCATTCAGTCGGAAAAAATGGCTTCACTCGGAGAACTCACGGCAGGCATAGCGCACGAGATTCAAAACCCGTTGAACTTTGTAAATAATTTTTCCGAGGTGAATAAGGAATTACTCGCTGAAATGGATGAGGGAATTGAAAAAGGAAATTTTGGCGAAGTAAGGGACATCGTTAAGAATATTATCAGTAACGAAGAAAAAATACGTCATCATGGCAAACGCGCCGATGCAATTGTAAGGGGAATGTTGCAACACAGTCGCAGTAGCAGTGGCGTCAAGGAGCCCACAGATATCAATGCTCTGTGCGATGAATACCTCCGCCTCTCCTACCACGGCCTTCGCGCTAAGGACAATACGTTTAATACGACCTTGAGCACCGATTACGACAAAACGATCGGAACGCTGAATATCATTCCACAGGATATAGGAAGAGTGATTCTCAATTTAATCAATAATGCTTTTTATGCAGTTAACGAGAAAAAAGGGCAACTCGAAAATGGATATATCCCCACCATTTCAGTGAGTACTAAAAAATCAGGTGACAATGTGTTGATCTGCGTTAAAGACAACGGCCATGGCATTCCTCAAAACATATTAGACAAAATCTTTCAACCTTTCTTCACTACTAAACCCACCGGGCAAGGAACAGGATTGGGCCTTTCACTGGCTTATGATATTGTTACGAAGGGGCACAATGGAGGACTTACTGTAACTTCACAAGAATCAATAGGAACTGCGTTTACCATTACCCTGCATGTATAAATCTATCTTTCAAATCATCACGTTGATTTTCGCACTGTTGATTCCAGCTATCGACTCCACTGCACAAAATTCCAACATGCCCAATTTTGACAGCTTACGAAACGTGTTGAAAAGGCAAAGCAGGGATAGTATTCATATCTTCACGCTTTTGAATTTAAGCAACAGCTACACCTATCATATCCCTGATTCTGCCCTGTATTATGCTAAAAGAGCGTTGACCTTATCTGAAGAAATTGATTACAAGAGAGGTATTGCTCTAAGCTGTTGGAACATAGCTACCAATCTTTCGCAACTTGGTAATTATCCGAACGCATTGCGATATGGCTATAAATCGCTTGGAGTTTTCAAGGACTTAAAAAACCTGGGCGGTGAAATAATAGTAACAGAGCAAATCGGGACGATATATCGGGACCAGGGAGATTTAGAGCAAGCACTCAATTACTTGATGAAGGCAAGAAGAATGACATTAGCGTTGAAACCTGGAACAGACATAAAAATGTATTGGGGGTCCACGAGAGAATTGACGCTCTTTTTTCAAAATGCCGAAATTGCTTTTTCCTACATTAATTCAAAACCTGATTCTTCTCTCTATTATATTAACCAGATTCTTCCAAACACTGAAGAGTGGATCGCTTGGCCTTACCGATTATATGTAAAAGGTAAAGCCTTTCAAAAACTCAATCAGTTTGACTCGGCAATTCACTACTATCAAAATGGACTTAAGGGAAAATATTCTTCCTCTGCCATAGACCTGGCGGATATCCATATTGGTCTTGCTGAAATTTTCAGCAAAAAGGACTTACGGGACTCGTGCCTGTTACATGCAAAGGAGGCGCTTCATCTGGCGCAGTCCGCTTCACTGGTGAGAGGAATTTATGAGGCTAGTGGAATTCTTGCACGAGAATTATCGCAGGTCAACCCCAAACAATCCATTATCTACTATCAACTCAACAAGGTTACAGGTGACACGCTCTATAATCAGCAAAAGGTTCGGGCTTCACAATATCTTACCTTCAGCCAGGAGCTCGGTGAACGAGAAGCACAACAACGGCTGAATCAAGTGAACCTTGGTTATAAAAATAGGATAAAGTTGGTCGCTTTGTCAGCGAGTATCCTCGTGCTTCTAATTATTGCTGTTGGATTGTGGAGAAGAAATATATTCAAACAAAAATCACTGGCACGGTTACAAATACAAAAACAGGAAATAGACAATCAAAAGACGATCGTCGAAAAAACACTGGAAGAATTAAAAAGCACCCAATCACAGCTCATTCAATCCGAAAAAATGGCTAGCCTGGGCGAGCTCACGGCCGGCATAGCTCATGAGATCCAAAACCCGCTAAATTTTGTCAATAATTTTTCTGAAGTGAATAAGGAATTACTCGCCGAAATGGATGAGGGAATCGAGAAAGGGAATTTCGCCGAAGTAAAAGATATCGTTAAGAATATTATCAGCAACGAAGAAAAAATAAGTCACCATGGCAAACGCGCCGATGCAATTGTAAGGGGAATGTTGCAACACAGTCGCAGTAGCAGCGGCGTCAAGGAGCCCACAGACATCAATGCACTTTGCGATGAATACCTCCGCCTCTCCTACCACGGCCTTCGCGCCAAGGACAATACATTCAATACGACTTTGAACACCGATTACGACAAAACGATCGGAACGCTGAATATCATTCCACAGGATATAGGAAGAGTGATTCTCAATTTAATCAATAATGCTTTTTACGCAGTTAAAGAGAAAAAAGCGCAACTCGAAAATGGATATATCCCCACCATTTCAGTGAGTACAAAAAAATCAGGTGACAATGTCTTGATCAGCGTAAAAGACAACGGCAATGGAATTCCTCAGAACATATTAGACAAAATCTTTCAACCTTTCTTCACCACCAAACCCACCGGGCAAGGAACAGGGTTGGGGTTATCACTGACTTATGACATTCTTAAAGCGCATGGTGGTGAAATAAGAGTTAAAACCAAGTCAGGTGAAGGGGCCGAATTTATTATAAACCTACCTTATAGATATCTATGATTAGACTGATTGCGTGTTCAATATCTTGCCTTGTGGCAGTTAACCTACTTTTCGCGCAGCAACTCCCACTTGACAGCCTTCTGCGGAAAACCAAAATCCCTCAAAATGACACTCTCAGGTTGGTTCGGCTGAGAGCTATCGCCCGCATCTACTCTGAGACAAATCCCGATAGTTCCTATTACTATGCAGAACAAGCATTGGAGCTTTCCAGGAAGTTGAATCTTAAACTTGATGAAGGGAGTTCGCTGCGCGAAATGGGATATGCATTGCTGAATAGGGGCAATTACCCACGTTCATTGAAAACACTTTTATCAGCAATGAATATCCTGGAAGATCCAAAAAGCGAAAAAAATGTTTTAGTGGGCAAATTTCCTGGCGACGATGCCATTATGTACCGCATTGCAGCGCCGCATGCTCAACGGGCCAGCGAAATTGCCTTTGCCCATCAGATTCTAGCCATTTTGTATGCCAATTCGAACTACTTTGAAAAGTCGTTGCATCATGCCCTGTTGGGCAGGCAAAAAGCGGCACAATCCGGCAATGAAATTATGCAAGGCCTGGTTAGTCTTACACTGAACAGGGCCTATTTGGAATTGGGGAAAAATGACTCCGCAATGATAAGCATACAGATGGGATATGAACATTTCGTACGATCAGGGTATAAAAGATACCTTGGAAGTGTGCTTTTAAATATGGGACGTACCTATGCTGCAATTGGAAACATTTCTATGGCTAACCAATACTACAGAAAAGCTTTCGCATCAAGCGCAGAACAGGGTTACTTCAGGGGCATGGTTGCCAGCAATCTTTTACTGGCGGATTATTACTTTGAATCGGGAAAGAACGATTCGGCGTTTCTATATACAGAAGATGCACGTTCATTAGCACAAAATCTGGATATCCCGAATCTGTTATTACGGTCATACACTCGTTTGAACCGCTATTACGGCATTACAGGCAACAACGACAGTCTAGTCAAATATCAGGCATTAGTCATTAAGATAAATGAAGACCTCTTCAATGCCAAACAGTCGCAGGAATTTCAGAATATTGATTTTGATGCACATCAACAACAACAGGAACTCATTGCGACTAAAAAAGAATATCAGAACCGCCTGCAGAAATACTTGCTGCTTGGCGTACTCGGTGTTTTTTCAATTATTGCATATTTCCTTTTTAATAACAATCGTCAAAAACAAAAAGCAAATACAGTTTTAGAATCTACACTTTCTAACCTTAGGTCCACGCAATCCCAACTCATCCAATCCGAAAAGATGGCTTCACTAGGTGAACTCACCGCCGGCATTGCGCATGAAATTCAGAATCCCTTGAACTTCGTCAACAACTTCTCGGAGCTTAACACCGAATTGATTGATGACGCTCATCAGGAAATTGAGAAAGGAAATATTTCGGATGTGAAATCAATTCTTAAAAATATTAAGGACAACGGAGAAAAAATAAACCAACACGGAAAACGAGCAGATGGGATTGTAAAAGGAATGTTACAACACAGCCGTGCCAGCTCAGGACTCAAAGAACCAACTGACATTAACGCCTTGTGTGATGAATACCTCCGGCTCTCCTACCATGGCTTTCGCGCCAAAGACAAATCTTTCGATGCAAAGGTTGAAACCAATTTTGATCCATCGATTGGTAACGTAAATGTAGTTCCACAAGACATCGGCCGGGTGGCTTTGAATCTAATCAACAATGCTTTTTATGCAGTGAAGGAGAAAAAGGCCCAACTCGAAGATGGATTCGTCCCCACTATTTCAGTGAGTACGAAAAAATCGGGCGACAAAGTGTTAATTTCAGTAAAAGACAACGGCAAAGGAATTCCTCAAAACATATTGGAAAAAATATTTCAACCTTTCTTCACCACAAAACCCACCGGACAGGGAACAGGATTGGGGTTATCACTAACTTATGACATTCTAAAAGCGCATGGTGGTGAAATAAAAGTTGAAACCAAGATGGGTGAAGGGGCCGAGTTCATCATAAACCTACCTTATAGAGATCAAGGATGAAATTGATTGCATGTTCGTTACTTTGTCTTGTTGCGATTAATCTACTTTTCGCGCAGCAATTCCAAATTGACAGCCTTCAGCGGGAAGCCAAAATCACCCAAAATGACACCCTCAGACTGGTATGGCTTAGAACTATTGCCCGCATCTACGCCGAGATAAATCCCGATAGTTCATATTACTACGCGGAACAGTCGTTGCAGCTGTCAAGGAAATTGAATCTTAAACTTGATGAAGCGAATGCGTTGCGCGAAATGGGTTATGCTTTTCTGAATCGAGGCAATTATCCACGTTCATTGAAAACACTATTATCGGCAATGCAAATCCTGGAAGATCCAAAAAGCGAAAAAAATGTTTTAATAGGCAAATTTCCAGGTGATGATGTCACGTCAGATCGCACTGCTTCACCACATGCGCAACGGGCCAGTGAAATAGCCTTTGCTCATCAAGTCCTGGGTGTCTTGTATGCCAATTCGAATAACTATGAAAAGTCGTTGTATCATCACCTGCAGGGCAGACAAAAAGGCGAACAATCCGGCAATCTGATCGTGCAAAGTTTTATTAATCTGACATTGAACAGGGTCTATTTGCAATTGGGGAAAAATGATTCCGCAATGATGAGCATACAGACGGCTTATGACCAGACCGTACGATCAGGGTATACAAGATATCTTGGAAGTGTGCTGTTGAATATTGGACGTACCTATGCTGCACTGAAAAATACATCAATGGCCAACGACTATTACAGAAAAGCTCTCGTAACGAACGCTGACCAGGGTTACTTCAGAGGGGTGGTTGCAACCAACCTGTTACTGGCGGATTATTACTTTGAGTCCAAAAAGAATGATTCTGCATTTCTGTACACAAAAGATGCACTTTCAGTAGCT
>DATHIE010000631.1:0-16573 GCA_035316905.1 Chryseolinea sp.
ACGCAGGAAATCTTCCGAACGAGTTGACAAAACCCAGTGTGGGTAACAAAAAAGGAGCGCAGAATACCAATAGTAAAACCGCACCTAAAGGCATTGCAAGACTAAATACGACGTATATCGTATAGGCTACCGGAATCCACAACGCCAACGCAGGAACTATCACGATAACTTGTGTCAGTCCATACACGACGGGAGAGTCCTTGCGCGTAACTTTCAAACTGAAAAGGACGAGATACACGATAAGCAGGATAATGACGGGGTAGTAAATGAGAT
This sequence comes from Chryseolinea sp., assembly GCA_035316905.1. Taxonomy (GTDB): domain Bacteria; phylum Bacteroidota; class Bacteroidia; order Cytophagales; family Cyclobacteriaceae; genus Chryseolinea. The sequence continues at coordinate 274 of DATHIE010000631.1, forward strand.
AAGCTCCGGTATTAAGATTCAATTTAATGCCGATCATTATTACAAGCAGCATGAATACGGCTCCCAACATTACTGAAACAAGTGAATCTTTTGATGCCACGTGTTTGAACAACGCTATGAAACACAACAACACGACTCCGGCCACGGTCCAGAAATAGTCCGTTGCATTGTAAAAGTTATTACTATAAAAGTTCGTGTAGTGTGGGTAGATTAAAAGGATCAGCTTGGCCAATCCCCATACTAACAATCCGCTGAGTACAAAGAAGCCTATAAACAATCCCATGCCTGCAAAAATTGAACTGCCCTTAAGCCTTCGTTTTTTTGTTCCAAGTATTACAAGTGCAAACCAGAGGACAAACGCTAATGCCATCAAAGGCAAATCCAGACTGAGGGGATAGAGCACCATGAAACTCCCGATTGGAGTAAAAAATACCATATCCTCGTCTTTGGTGTTGTCAAGCGGCAGGTCGCCGAAATGCTGAAGGGACTGAGTAAGCAGATCTCCCAGGTGTTGTAAGCTTCGAGGGTCCAGATTTTCTACCCTGTCCTCCATGCTTTGATAGTAGGCATAACCATTGATCAAAGCAGTATTGAATCCGCTGATGTTAGTTTCTCTGAACATTGAAAAGTCTGTATCATTCGGCATCATTTTATAAATCTCGTAAGCGAATGAGTTTGCATAGGGTCGTTCAACGGCCTGGCTGTACTCCCGCATCATCCATCCATTAAGCTTGGAGAATTCGAACGTAAAACCTACGCCCGCATTTCCCCGCGCTTCGAGATTTATGATCAATCCGATACTGTCCAATTCAGGATACTGACTAACAAACGCCTCAGCTCCAAGCAGCCCGCACTCTTCCAGGTCGGTGAACAAAAACAGAATATCGTTGACAAGGGGTTGCTCATTCTTCAACAATCTCATGGATTCCATCATGGCAGCTACGCCGATACCATCATCACCGGCTCCCGGTGTATTGGGTTGCGAATCATAATGTGCCGTCACGAGAATGCTTTTGCCCGATCGGGACCCCTTCATTCTTGCGAGTATGTTTTGTGTACGGCCTGCAGTGATGGACATCGGTCTTGCTACCAATCCGGTCTGATCCATCAGGTTGGTTTCCAGTCCTATTTGCCGGCAGTAGCTGAGAATGTAATCACGGACAACGTCATGCGAAGGCGTGCCCCCGGGATGGGGCTCCTTCGCGATTTCCTTTAGAAACGTCACACTCCTCTCTGCAGAAAAATTTTTCTCTCCTTCCGATGCCGGCACCACGTCAGGGGGTTCGACCAATCTAAGGCTAACCCAGCTGACGGCGATGACGACGAGAATAAGGGCGACAGCAATTGCTCTTGAGGCTGTTTGCATAGGATACCATTTTCCTTAAGATAAAACGTAAAAGAAGGCGCTAACGTATTAGCTAACTATTCTGTGGTTATTTTGCCAGAGGATCGGGTCGTATCTGGAATTTGAAAACTTTGCTTGTCGTTCCCTTTCCTCCCTCCATATGAAATGGTGTCCGCGTACTGATAGTTGCCCATAAACCTCTACCCTTCCAACCCCCATTCGGATCATCGATCCTTCCATCCAGCCACTTCGTATAGAATCCTAACGGATAAGGTACACGCATAACAACCCACTTTCCATCTTTCAAGGCCAGCAAACCTTCAGACTCGTTGCCGGTGTTAATAGGTGTGTTCTCTCCTAACCCGGACGTATTGAATTGATCTACCCACGTATAATAGCTTGCTTCTGCGCTTCCTTCAGTCGTCACGCCTTTAAGTTGTGGCAGAGGCTCGGGATAGAAAGTCCATCCCTCGGGACAATGTTGTCCTGTAGCATTTGGTCCATTCAAAGATCCTTTACATTTCCTTCGATCAAAACTAGCCATATGTCCGCTGGCAAGAGCTACCCATGCGACGCCATTGCGATCGACATCCATTCCGCGTGGAGAAAATCCGTTTACGGGTTCACCTTTCGCATTGAGGGGAAGTTCATAGTATTCCACCAAAGCGGTCGCAGGCGGATTTGATCCCGGGTCAAGACGAATAACAGCGCCTGGATATCCCAACGACGATCCCCACACCGATCCGTCAGGCGCGGGCGAAACTGCGTATAGCCCTTTCGCGATTCGCTTGTCAAGCTTGGGGTCGACAGGAGCATCAGGTTCAACATACTTGTCGCGCTTACCATTGCCGTTAGTATCAAGGATAAGTGCCGTCCATCCCTGTGAAGCAGCCTCATCGCCCGTTTCCCTGTATTTCTTTGTATCCAACCATCCAATAACTTCACCTCCGCCGCTGGTCCACAGTGTATTCTTGTCATCCTCGGCAAACATCAAATGGTGCGTGCTGAAGCAGGTACTGATGTGGGTATATTTTTTTGTTTCAGGATCATAATAGCCCAGGTGCCTGGAAGCCTGTTCCACAGGGAATAGTTTTGCTGATGGATGGTCGGAGCCTTCTTTACAAAAATCCGGGTTATCGGATGGACGTACCGCTGCGGTTATCCATACTTTGCCGTTTTCATCCATCATCGGATTGTGAACATTCGTCTTGCTATGCCAAATTGGTTCATCGCCCCAATAGGGCGAGGGTTGTGGCATATGAGGACCTGTAGCTAGTTCTGTACTTGTATCACGAACTGTCAACTCGACTTTACTTATTTCATTCTTAATTGGATTAAGAACCGGCAGATAGTCGGCGCTTACTTCAGCAGCTCCATACAAGGAACCATTGGGATTGATGGTAGGATTTCGACGGTCGGTTGAAACAAGATCGTGAAGGTATGTTTTAGGATCTGCCCAATCCCATTGGGTGATAACAACATTTCGTTCCACTCCTTGCGGGCGTGGTGGTGCTGAAGGTACTTCACCTTCTGCAATACGTGTTGTCCAGTCCGCAAACATCCGTAACACTTCTTCCCGCCCGACTCCATGAAGTGCAGAGATCATACTTCCGCCTGCCTGCCCGGATTGCAAGCGACGTTCCCATGCTTCAACAGAGGAATTAAATTTTCCCATCGATGGTTGAAATTCTCTCGTACCCTTAGTTCCTAAGGCATGACAAGCCAGACACGTACCCGACTTAACGATCCTCAGGAACTGGGCCTGGTTCAACATGCTTGGAGCAATTCCATTTCCTTCAGGACCGGTGCCAGGGAAAACGGATTTATCCGGCACCTTCAGTAATGAAAACCAGTAGCCGGCGGGATAGTATTCTGCCGCAGCCCGTTCATCCGGCGCCTTCACTGCTTCGAGATCCAGTGTAGCACCGGGTTTCGCTTCTTTTTTTGGCGAGTCTACCAAACCATAACCTCGTACCCATACTGAATAGTTTGCAGACGGAAGATCCGGAATGAGATAATTTCCGTTATCGTCTGTGACAACAATTTTGGCATAACGTGTCGGAAGGTCATTTGTTTCTGCTATTACCCATACTCCGGCTTCAGGGCCATCCGGTCCGGTAACCACGCCTGTTATGTGAGCACCATCGGATTCACCCGATTCGTTCCGGACATTGCATGAATTCAGCCATGCCAGCGCAACCAGGAATATGATAAATGCGGAGCGTTTTAAAATCGATATACTTCTATGGGAAGTGATAAGTGAATTGATTGAGTTTGTTTTCATAGTAACATCGTTTTGCTAGAATGAATCGACCAAAGGCAAAATCCTTTGCTACTGAAATGATACCTTAATATAGGCCTTTTTTCAACCACTTTCCGTCACCAATTAATATGAGCGACGCACTGCAATTATTGTCGGCAGGTTTTGTATATATTAATTGTCTAATAAAAAAACCATGAGAACTCTACTGACAACCCTGCTTTGCTCTATTGCCATTTCATCGGCCATTAGTCAAACGCGTGAACGTGGGCCGTGGTGGCCTAACGCGCTCTGGGGACCAAAAGACGAGGCGGGCGCTTCTAATTGGATCACTCCCGAAAAGATCATGAAAGCCATGACCTATGTTAAAGAAGGAAAGGTATATGAGCTCGGCCATCCTTACGAGCGGAGTATGCCTTATGTCGGCACGCGTTCATACAAGATATCAGTTGTAGACACCGGTCCCGCTGCCGGGAAAAATATGCAGCTGGGCAACGAAGAAGTTATAGCCGGAGAGCTGGGTCAGGTAGGAACACAGTTTGATGGTCCTGGCCATATTGGCGCTTTAATAAAGTACGGCGACGGTACCATGAAAGGAGTTTATTACAACGGCTTTACACAGGAAGAAGTAGTTCACCCCGACGGTCTAAAACATCTGGGAGTTCATAATGTAAAGCCGATATTATCGAGAGGAATTCTTTTGGATATTGCTGCTTATAAAGGAGTGCAACGACTTTCCAATGGTTATGAGGTGACAGTTGCTGACGTGAAGGGAGCGTTGGCAAAACAAGGTATACCCGAAAGCAGCATCACGCCTGGAGACGTAATCATCTTCCGTTACGGATGGGCGTCATTATGGAAATCTCCACAGGAATACACACGCAACGCTCCTGGTATTGGTCTTGAGGTGGCGCAGTGGCTTGTTTCCAAACAGATAAGTATGACCGGCGCAGATAGCGGAGCTACAGAAGTAAATCCAAACCCAAATCCTGATCTTGTCGTACCAGTGCATCAGGAACTTATGATGAAGAACGGAATCTTTAATCTCGAAAACATGGACCTGGAGACTTTGTCAGCAGACAAGGTATACGAGTTCTTCTTCATTTTTACACCTATTCGTTTCGTGGGCGCCAGTGGATCACCTGGTAGACCGATCGCAGTGAGGTAGCATCAACAATCAACAATGATGAGTGACCAGAAAACTCTGCACTGAAGATTCTCGCCCTAAAGGGGGTCGGGGGGGTGGGGGTTGGACAATAAGGGGACATACCGGGCCAGACTGCAACCGACTGGTTTGATCGACCGTAATTCGAAGAATATTCCGGATCAAATGCACAATTCTATATTAACCTTATTGCGATTGAACGTTAGCATTTGTTTCGTGACACTTGTTTCGTTTGCTGAAGCTCAGACTGCCAAATATATAATTGAAGACGTAGATCCACGCACAGTCACGTTTAAAACCTACGGTGGTGACAGCCTCGACAGAGCGATGAGCATTCTGCCTCTTGACAATAAAAGCGATCTGGTAATCGGTTTGAACTTTGACACAGGTTCTGGCGATCCCACCATTTCCAAAGTACGCAAGAAAGATCTCAGCGTTGAATGGACAAAAGTCATCAAACTAAAGGGATACGATTTTCTCTACTCGGGATCGCCGACGCCCGATGGCAACTATGTGGCTAGCGGCTTCACAAACTCTTCAGGCGCCGGTTCGCTGGACTGCTGGATCGTTAAATTTAATCCATCCGGAGATACATTATGGACCCGCACATTCGGTGGACCTAAAGACGAACGGGGATATGAAATAACTGCTACATCGCATTACAGCTACGTTGTGGCTGCAACTACGACGTCATGGGGAAGTGGTGACATCGACGGGCTTATCATTAAGGTAAACGCTTCCGGTGATATTCTTTGGCACAAGGTTATTGGCGAAAAGTTGATCGATAGAACTTATTCTATTGTTGAGGTGGAAAATGGAGACCTTGTCATCTCAGGGATCACGAATGCAAACTATCCGGGTAACTCTGACATTCTCCTATACCGGCTTACGAAGGACGGTGACACGGTCTGGCGGAAGGTCATGGGTGGAGCCAAAGGCGATATAGCACATTGTCTTTTAAAAAGACCTGACAATACATTGATGATGATCGGCTACACAGCTGAGAAAGGTGATTCGTTGAGCTATCCTTTGATTATACATCTTAACACATCGGGAGAACTGATCGAAAAATTCGAAGTAGAGCCAGGTATTGACATAAAGCTCATCGATGGATATATTAACGAACAAGGTGATTGTATTGGCACAGGCTTCATGCGCGCGTCGTTAAAATCGCCTTTCGATATTGTGCTCTTCAAGCTGGAGTTTGCGAAAAAGAAACTTACCATCAAAAGACTGCCCGTAAGTGCTAATGCCGAAGAAGCGTATGGGTCGGCCACCCTCTCTAAAAGCAATGCACTTATCGTCGGGCACTCCATGGCCACGCGAAAAGGGGATATGCTTTTCATTAAATGGACTTATTAGGTCAGTATTGAAATCGTGCTTAGCGAGGAATCAGAAGTTAGGAGTTAGAATTTAGAATTTGGTGTGGCGCGAGAGTGTGGGTGTGTCGCACCCCGGACTTGAGCCGGCACAGGCGGTCTTTTTTGCCACCATGTACTTCCCTCCCATGCCATGCCCCTCCTAACTTCTAAATTCTAAATTCTAAATTCTACCTTCTAAATTCTAACTTCTAACTCCTCCCTCCTACCACATTTTTTTATCTCCGCTCTTTCTATTAATTTAATCCTCTTTCAAAATTAAACCCCGTAAAACTTCTACCCTTATGGAACATCCAATCCAACATTATTACACCATGGTCGAGGAAGTACTGACCGAACTTAAGATCAACCCTGCGGAAGCCCGTGGCGAGCAGCCTGGGCAATGGAACCTCGTGCACGGGTCAGCTAGTGTATGGGTGGATGTATTTCAATCTAAGGATGCGCAAGGCAATCTGATACAAGCCGGCTATCTGCAGATGCTCGCACCGGTTTGTGATGTACCCGTAGCTAATCAAAACATCTTCACGAAAGAACTGTTGGAAATAAACCATTCATTGTATGGTGTTGGATTTACGATTTTCAAGGAAAAAGCTTACATCAAGGCGATACGCGAACTTCAGGGATTAGATAAGTCAGAATTACGAGCTACGTTGGATCGCGTGGGCATCTATTCTAACGACTATGATGATAAGCTGAAAGCGAAGTATTTTCCGCCACCACCCGCAGGAGATTTTACTGGCGGAAGCAGAGGATAGTACTTACGAATTCCTCCACATGTTAATGAGGTCCGCATCGTCGATCAACTGGTTATGGATTGAATTTGCGAAACACCTCATTGACCCTCATTAAGAACAAAGAAGCCCCTTTTTTCGCGTGTTGATTTGTAGAGTAGGATCAAATCGTTAAGTTGAATAGCATCCTGCCAGGATATCTTATGCCCGCAGGTATCAAGTATGAAGAAGAAAATTGAAAAACCGTCAAAGTTAGAAGAGGCAAAAAGTCAGAAGTTGCTAAAGGCAAAACAGTCGGCGCTGCAAAAACTTAAAGATCAAGCGCGGGTTGAGGCAGCGTTGGATCGCGTTTTGACCTTAGCGATGGGATTGAAACGCTCTTCAGAATTGGCAGAAATTGTCGGCGTATTTCAACAAGAGCTGAACAAGCTGAAATTCAATCTTGACAATTGTGTGGTTTGGATTATTGATGGAGTTAATCCCTCGGCGAACGTCTGGCTGGCTCCGGTAGGAAAGAATAAGTTTCCGCGATCCGCCCACTTTGAATTTTTGGATCTCCCTTATTTCAAGCAATTACTTAGAGCATGGAAAAAAAGAGAATCCATTTGGGTCTATGAACTGAAGGGACCTGAAAAGAAAAAGCTCGATCATCAGTTGTTCACTAAAACTGAACTTTTTCAACTGCCTGACCACGTCAAAAAGGAATTGATGGCAACGGACCATGCTTTCGTTTCCATATCCTTCTATAATTATGGCGGGCTACATGTTTCCACTCCTGAACCCCTTTCGAAAGAGCAGCTGAACATTCTCAATAGATTTTCGAAAGTTTTTGACTTGTGCTTCACGCGTCTCAAAGAGATCGAGAATGCAGAAACCCATGCACGGGAAGCTGAGATCGAGGCAGCGCTTGAAAAGATACGATCGCGCTCATTGACCATGCAAAGCCCTGGCGAATTGCAGGACGTTGTAAATATTCTTTTTGGAAAATTAAAGGGTCTCAACATTGGTTTGGATGCTGCGAACATCAACGTCTGGAAACCAAACTCTAAAGACATAACCATTTGGGTCGCCGAGTCTACCCATCCGTATGACTTACCTTATCTTGGTCATGTTGTGCAAGTGGATGTCTGGAATGCCTATGAGCGAGGTGACGAAACATTTTCAAAAGTGTACTCCCGTCAGGAAAAAGACTCGCTAATGAAAATGTTGTTCGAGCAAAGTCGTTTCAAGGAAATGACCACGGAAAGAAAACAGTTTCTTCTGGACGCAAAGGGTTATGCAGTGTCGTTCGCGTTTTCTAAAAATGTTTCCTTGTCCATCTCCAATTTGGAGGGGAATCAATTTTCAACACACGCAAGTAAAGTCCTTCACCGGTTTGCGAAAGTTTTTGAACAGGCCTATATCCGCTTTCAGGATTTACAAAAGTCCGTGGCTGCGGCGAGAGAATCACAGATACAACTGTCGCTCGAGCGTGTACGTGCCAAAGCCATGGCCATGCAAAAAAGCACGGATGTAATTCAAGTAATGACGGCGCTGGTCGAACAATTAATCCAACTTGGATTTAAGGTGGATTCTTGCAACTTCAACACTACTGGCTACGAAGGCGACTGGCATTTATGGTTGTACTCAGCCGGATACATATATCCGGAACAGGTTCACATACCTGAATTTGACCACCCTTATTTCCATAAGACCAAGGAACTTCACAGGCGAAGAATGAGTGAACCAGATTTCGATTTCGATGTTTCGTCCTTTACAAAGGAGGAGAAAGATGGCTTTCTCGATCACGTTTACTCCAAAACGATTGCCGCAAAACTTATAAGCAAAGAAAGAAAAAAATATACGTACGATGGCATCGGTTTCGACTGGTCAGTCGCATTCTCTGGGAACACAGCCGTCACGGCGGCCAATTATAGTGGTATCCGATATACCGAAGAACAAAACCAGATCCTCCGCAGGTTTTGTAATGCTTTCGAACAATCGTACAGGCGCTTTCTCGATCTTCAGAATGCCGAAGCACAGGCGAGGGAAGCACAGATAGAGACAGCGTTGGAAAAAGTACGCTCCCGTTCTTTGGCCATGCACAAAAGTCACGAACTGCAGGAAGTCATCTATGTGGCATTTGAAAAGCTGCAGGACCTTGGTATAGAAATGGGCTCTGCCAGCATTATAATCAACCGTGAAAATCCCAGAGACATGGATTTCTGGGTTGCAACTTCCGATCATGTGTACTCAACCAGTCTATTCCTTCCTTACGTAGATTTTTCAGTTTCGAAGGATCTTGTTGAAGCGAGAGAAAGAGGAGACGATTTTTTTGCAAAACAATATTCATTTGAAGAGAAGAATAAATGGTGGAAACACGCATTCGAACACACTGGCTTCAAGACAGTACCCGCGGAGCGGAAGAAGTTTATTTTAGAAAGTCCACACTTTTCTATCTCAGCTGCCACAACTAAGAACTCTGGAATCATGATCACTAACTACAGTGACAATATTCTCTCCGGTGACAGCGCAGAAGTAGTCAAACGGTTTTCCAGGGTTTTTGAACAATCGTACACCCGTTTCCGCGATCTGCAAAAAGCTGAAGCGCAAGCGAAAGAAGCACAGATTGAAGCGGCGCTGGAGAGAGTCAGGGCAACGACGTTAGCCATGCACAAGAGCGAGCAACTGGCCGAAGTAGCTATCGTACTTTTTGAACAGTTCTACTTACTCGGAAAAATTCCCAATCGTATTTCAATTGGAACGATTAATGAAGAAGCGGAAGTTATCGAATGGTGGGTTACCGATCAAAGTGGCAGCCAGTTAAATCATAAATTCTTTGCAAGCATCCATGAACCAACAAGCATGGCGAAAATGTATGCGGCCTGGAAAGCAGAGCAGGAATCCATTTTAATTGAAATTACAGGTAAAGATCTTGAGGACTGGATTCGATTCGTTCGAGAAGAATTGAAGCTTAGTGTGGACGACTCCAATTTTAAGGGAAAAAGAGTTCACCAAGGAGCTTTTTTTTCGAAGGGTTTATTGCTTTTTTCCACCAATGAAGTAGTTGGAGATGATGTGATGCAATTACTTGTGAGATTTACCCGCGTATTCAACCAGACTTATACACGTTTTCTCGATTTGCAGAGAGCAGAAGCGCAGGCGAGGGAAGCGCAGATTGAATCGTCGCTTGAACGTGTGCGTAGCAAAACGATGGCCATGCATAACAGCGAAGATGTGAGCATCGCCACAAACACCATGTTTGATGAAATAGCAAAACTGGGTGTTGAATCCATGCGTTGCGGTATTGGCATCCTCAATGAAAATCAAGAGATGGAGGTGTGGACCTCGGCGGTTACCAACGAAGGACACAAAATGAAAGGTGTTGGCAGCTTGAATGTCAATCTCCATCCGTTATGGCTGCAGGTCTATAAAGGATGGAAGAAAAATGATGCAGTATTTTTTTATCACCTCGCAGGTGACGATTTGAACGCCTACTACAAAGCGCTAACGTCCCTTTCGAGCTATTCAGCCCCATATATTACTGGCGATCTTTCTGAACATGATTGTTACGGCTTTTATTTCCAGGATGGAGCCGTTTTCACTTTTTCATATCAACCCTATTCAGAAGAACATCTTGCTATCTGGAAGCGTTTTGCTTCTGTTTTTTCGCTCACTTACAGAAGGTATAAAGATCTTAAAAATGCCGAAGCGCAAACTCGCGAAGCGCATATCGAAGCAGCACTGGAACGCGTCCGCGCAAAGGCGATGGCAATGCATTCAACAGCAGACTTAACAGCAACGGTTAGCACTATATTTATTGAGTTGAGAAACCTGGGAATAAAACCGCTGCGTTTCGGCCTCGGCATAATTGAACGTGACACACGCAATGCAGCGCTCTACAGCACCAGCGTTTCAGGTGATGGCGGCGACCTGCAACTTTTAGGATCGGTAATGCTTGACGATCACCCGATACTTGAAAAGATATATGATGGTTGGGTGACAAGATCAGATGGATATTTTCCTGTATTGAAGGCCGACGTACTAAAAACTTACTATGAAAAATTAAGGCCGGGATTCAAAACTCCCGACTGGCACTCCGACTATGAGCAGTACGGACAGTTCTATTACTTTGAAGAGGGATCATTGTACGCGTGGTCCGAAAAACCGATCGCTCCGTCTGAAATACCCATTTTCAAACGATTTACATCTGTCCTTGCATTGACTTATAAACGTTACAATGAACTACAACTATCGGAAGCTAATGCACTCGACGCTATCAGGCGTTCTTCCATCGATCGCGTGAGAGCAGAGATAGCCTCAATGCGTACCACAGGAGATCTCGAACGCATCACACCTTTGATCTGGAACGAGCTTACCAAACTTGGTGTACCATTCATTCGCTGTGGTGTGTTCATTATGGATGACCAAGCAGAGATCATACATACTTTTCTTTCTACCCCTGATGGAAAAGCGATCGGAGCATTTAATCTGCCATACACTACCCCCGGCAATATTCAATATGCATTAAGTCATTGGAAAAAAAATGAGGTCTATATCGACCGTTGGACCGAAGAGGTCTTCAGACAATTTGCAGATACGCTGGTAAAGCAGGGGGCACTGACATCTCCTGACCAATATTTACTCACAATCCCTCATGGAGGCTTTTATTTGCATTTCCTTCCCTTTCCGCAAGGCATGTTATATGTGGGAAATACCGACGAGCTCCAGAAAGATCACCTTCAATTGATTCAAGCTGTAACCGATGCATTTTCCGCAGCCTACACGCGCTATGAAGACTTTGCAAAGCTTGAAGCCGCGAAACAACAAGTGGACAACGCACTTGCTGACCTCAAGCTAACTCAAAACCAATTGGTGCAGGCTGAGAAGATGGCTTCGTTGGGCGAGCTCACTGCCGGTATTGCCCATGAAATTCAAAATCCATTGAACTTCGTGAACAACTTCTCGGAAGTAAGCAACGAGTTGGTCGATGAGATGGTAGAGGAAGTAAACAAGGGAAACTTTGACGAAGCGAAGGCTATTGCGCTTGATGTAAAGAAGAACCTAGACAAGATAAACCACCACGGCAAACGAGCAGATGGTATCGTGAAGAATATGCTTCAACATAGTCAGAGTGGTACCGGGCAGAAAGAGTTGACTGACATTAATCAACTGTGTGATGAGTATGTACGGCTGAGTTATCATGGCTTACGTGCTAAGGACAAATCGTTCAACGCCAAAATCGAAACCTTTTTCGACCCGACCCTTGGAAAGATCAATGTCATTCCGCAGGAGATAGGACGCGTAGTACTGAATCTCGTTAACAACGCATTCTACGCAGCGAATGAGAAAGGAAATAACAATATTCAGGGATTTGAACCCAAAGTTTCTATTACCACAAAGAAACGAGGTGACCGGATTGAGATAAGTGTGAAAGACAACGGCCCGGGTATTCCACCAAAAATGCTGGATAAGATCTTTCAACCGTTCTTCACGACCAAGCCAACCGGCCAGGGTACCGGCCTCGGACTGTCGCTAAGTTATGATATCATAAAAGTGCATGGCGGCGAGCTTAAGGTGGAGACTAAAGAAGGTGAAGGAAGTGAATTTGAAGTTCATTTACCGGCCTAGCACAACGCTTCCGCGAAAGGATTCTACTTGTCCAATCGATACTAATCCGAATGTCTGCCCTCTCTCCGATCAAGCCTCAACGCCCCTTTGTAAAAAACATAAGATGCAATCGCCAACAGCGTATGACTAAGGTCCAGATAGTTGAACCACTTATGCGGCGACAGTTCATTCATAAACACAATTGACGCAATCGCCGTAATGCCGACTGCCCACATTATCGTGAGGCTGCCCCTATCCTTAGTGCGGTAGTACGTGTATGTGTGGAATGAAAATACTATGATGAGTAATCCATAGGCAGAATGAAACTCTACCCAAAAAAAATCCAACGTGGTCATAGTAACGGTCATGATGATCACAAGTTCAACGATGTTCACGACGAGAAAAAACGTTACGACTGCCGGCTTAATTAATCGACGCGCATGCGATATAGCAGAACGCTCGATCATCGCTACCGACACCATACTGATGGTCCAGCCCGGCAACTTCCAGGGAAAGCTCAATGCATACAGAAAACCATGACCGATAACACCTCCCAAAAACGTCGCTATTCCGATGAGCAAAAAATAGTAACAAAAATACCATTGCGACCGACCCGGAAGCTTTTTCTGCGAGAGTTTGTAAAAAGCATAAAAACATACAACAGAAACGAGAAGGTCTGTAGCGACTGCTATAGGCTCATCGATGCGTATCCCAAAAGGATAAATTGACGGCTGCGGTTCTACCATATCGTTTCGCAAAACTGGATTGTAACGAGCTGTTACAAAATCCTGGCAAGATATCGAAATCCCCCCAACATCTTAGATCAAAGATGTAACACAATTCGGCCAGTGTTTATGACTTTTCGGTGGATTAACGGTGGGGATAGGGGATTAAGGGTACAAGGTATAGGGTATAGGGTATAGGGTATAAGGTATAAAGGTATAAAGGCATAGAGGATACAGGCGTCATCCTTGAGCCGTTGAGTGTTTTTGCCCACGACCATCGCGAAACATTACATAAGTCATGGCTTCTAACAAGCACCTACCATCGAAAACATCAGAGTCCTCTACCGAGAGACTCTGATGGGACGTCAGTATCGAATAACGAACGCCATCGAAGCAATGTCTCGCGAGTTTCTCGGGAACGCTGTGTAATTGGTGAAAAGTGATCTGTGCATTGTCTTCGTGATTTATTCATTGATCATTCCGCTTCATCAAAACGTCCAAGCAGTGTCTCCAGAGCCTCTCGGGGCGCTGCGTGTATTTCACTGATCATTCACCATTGATCATTGATCATTGAATCACCGTCTCCTTCCCATTAACATACTGCTTATAATCTGGTGCCCACTCTATTCCCCATCCAGGCGTTTCCGGCATGAACCATTGTCCTTCGCGAAAAACAAACCCACGCGGAATGATGGCGTGCTCAAAATACCGCGAGTCCTCGACATAGGTGATGTTTTTCTGAATCCGGGCGATGTGGAGAGACATGATAAGTCCTACCTGACTTTGCCACACATGCGGGATCACTTTCGCTTGTCGATATGGTTCTGCTTTCCTGGCAAACGCAAGAATATTACTGAACCCGCACGTATGCATATCGGGTTGAAGATAATTGTAAACTCCGTCGGATAAATAGGGATCGAATAGCTTGAGATCGTTGATGGACTCACCTTCAGCAATCGGTATATAAAAGTTGGTCTCCAGCAACGCGTCACGAAGTTTCCGGTATAGTACCGCGTCATCAGGAAATAACTCTTCCATAAAGTGCATATTATATGGAGCACAACCGCGCATTAGTTTTACTGCCCATTCAAATTGTCCGGCGTATCCGTTGTTAGCGTCGGCCATCAATGTAAAATTGCTGCCCACCGCTTCACGCAATACCGTAAATGCGTCGATATCACGCTGAACACCCGCTTCACCAGGAAGCCACTTTGAAGGTCTACCGAGTTTTATCTTGATTGCGCGATAGCCATCGGCCTTCATCCTTTTGGCAATCTCACCAATGACACTCACATCTTTACCTTGCGCAATTTCTTCGAAGTACAACGTGCCATCATAAGTATCTATCCCATCGCGTACAGGTTCACCGAACAATCTCCACACCGGCTTTGACTTTAACTTGCCGACAGCATCAAGCACTGCGCTTTCAATCCAGGAATAAATTGCGTTGTGAAAATACTCTATCATGTTTTCCTTTACGCCAACTATCCTTTCATCCTTCCAGTTGTAAAACGAAAACGGATCCTTACCGATGAAAAATTTCATTTTCGAAAGCGTCTCTTCGCTCGGCTCGCGATAACCAACTACTCCGATACCTTCTGTGCCATCACCAAGTGTAACCTTGACAATGGGCCGGTTGCCATTGATACCTTTAGGAGCTTTATCGTACGAGTTAGGTCCGATGAATCTGTAAAAGTTTCCCGACGCTTTAAAAATGGTTATGCTTTTTACCGCCGGTCCGGAATCAACATTCCCAAATCCATATGCTGATCTTCCAACAACAATAGGTGCAGCTGCTAATGATGCGGCTATTCGTACAAAATCTCTTCTAATCATTAGTTAGAATTTAGAATTTAGGAGTTAGAATATAGAAGTTAGAAGTGTGGGTATTGATCATTTGTAATTGATCATTGCTTGACCTTGTAATTCTTCTCCTGACTGGCATCGCCGCTACCGCTATACACGGTGGCTTTTGGATACGGTACGAGAGGTCTCGTTGCGATGGTTTTGCCTTGATCTACTTTTGAGCTTATAATGCGGTCAGGTGCCTTGTTGTCTTCAACCCATTCACGAATGAGTCCAACCCAATCAACATTGTCACACCCTGTGCCTCCACCGCAGTGAAGGACGCCCGGAAGCATGAACAATCGAATGTAAGAGTTAAGGTCTTTATCTTTCTCAAGTGCCGCCTCGTAATGCTCTATCGTAGAGTATGCTGATATAGACGGATCATTCCAGCCGTGATAGATAATCATTTTACCTTTGTTCTTCTTGAGTTCGCTGTAATCGGCTTGTGTTGCGTCGAGGAATGAAGCGGCAAAACGTGTATCCTTAGCGTAGTTCTTGAAATCGTAATGAGTATAGTCCCACTGCTCATCCTGGAACACCAGGTATTTGTACATGCTCGTACCAATCATATAGCTAAGACTTGGCGCCTTCGACCCGCCAATCCAGGCATCCCATTCACTGTGGCCCTCAAGTCCCGGCGGGAATCCCGGGTAAATGATCTTTTTGTCGATCACCAACGGTTCATACACTGCTTTCAGCACGGCGAGTTGCTCATTCGTAAAGCAGTTGGGGCCAGTCTTGTTGTTTGCGCACAGAGGCAGTTTCGACAAATCGATCTTGCAGTCGCGCGGATCGTTGATGATGTTGTCGTTCAGGCCATCGAGATTGTCACATAGTTTTACTGTATGTTCCTGTAACCACTTCATGTTGTCGGATGTAAGCACTGATTTCATGGACTTTGCATCTGGATAATTCTTTTGGCTCACATTGATAAACTTAGCTCCAATCGCAGGCCAGCTGTATGCGGGAGCTCCTGCTACTATTCCGTTGAAGTCCTGTGGATATAACTGTGCTTCCACCATTGCCTGTCCACCACCGCGGGAGCAACCCAGGAAATAAGAGTAAGCCGGTTCCTTACAATAGAATGCATTCACGATCGCTTTCGACACGACAGCGGTCCGGTGCACAGCAAGCCTGCCGAAATTGATCTGCCTCTCCATATTATTAAGAGCCCACTCGGCCGTAAAAGGAGGGCCTTGATGGCCGGTGTCGGTTCCCGCCGTCGCATATCCATCATTAACCCGATCTCTGAAACCAT
>DATHIE010000632.1:0-12538 GCA_035316905.1 Chryseolinea sp.
GAAAAGAATGTGAAATTAATTGATAGTTCGGTTGACAAAATATCCGATTTAATAAGAAAGAGAATTCAAGTCGTTAACATAGTGTGATGCAACAGCGCCCAACAATGTCTATAAAACATATGCTGTATTGTAGGTTCTTAACGTTTGGGCAATTAAATTTATTCAGCAACGTGGGACAATGATGTAGATATATTTAAACGCATACGTTTTATAGACTAGCGTTGGCGGTCATTGTTTTTGGAAAGATACAGCACTTGGGACAAAATAAATATTCATTAATGGGACTCTTTGACAAACTATTCGGTGGAAAGAATAAATCAAAAAACGAACCACCTAGATTCACTGACTTTATTGCTTCTGACAAACTAATGGACGAAGAGCAGTTTTGGAGAATAATCAAAGTATCAAAAGATAGTTCCGGTGACGACTACGAACAACAACAGGAAGACTTGGCAAACGAACTTGGGCGGTTAACACCTGATGAAATTATTCTATTTGGAAATAGATTTAGACACTTTAGAGGACAAGCTAATACTTGGGAACTTTGGGGAGCAATATATATTATTCACGGAGGCTGTGGAGACGACAGCTTCAATGATTTCAGAGAATGGGTAATTGGACAAGGAAAAGTCTTTTATTACAATACTGTTAAAAATCCAGAAACACTTATTGACATAGAAATAGGAGAAGAATGGGAAGGGCTGGGCTATGTCCCTTCGACAGTTTTTGAAAGACTAACAGGAAAAGAAATGCCATATCCGTACCAGGAGAATATTGAAACAACAGGAGTCGAATGGCAAGAGGAGAGTGATGATTTAAAAACTATGTTTCCTAAACTATATTCGAAATACAATACGTAGGACAGAGATAAAACAAGACCAACGCAATGCATAAGCAATGCCCGGGCAAAAGGTCAGAATAGCTTAGCGGTACCCACGATCTCCCGCGTAACCTGATAGAATTCCTTATGAATATTGAAAGGAGCCTCTCCGTTTAATTCTTTGATCACATAAGTGCCATCTTCCTTCATCGTGTAGGCATTCACGTTATCTTTCAGATTGTATCGAAGGTTGTTTATAGCCTGCCTGCGCAGGAAATCATCGTCCAGCAAGAACAGTGACTCTATCCGACGATCGAAGCTCCTGACCATCGCGTCAGCACTGCCAATATAAACTTTAGGATTGCCCGCATTATGGAAGTAATAGATCCTCGAATGCTCCAAATATTCTCCCACGATTGAAATCACCTCAATATTCTCGCTGACTCCTTTTCTTCCCGGTCGCAGGCAACACATCCCACGAACGATCAACTTGATGGGCACGCCCGCCTGTGAAGCAGCGAACAGCTCATCTATCAACTCTTTGTCCTGCAGCGAATTCAATTTGATCACAACACCTGACGGCAGGCCTGCACGTGCATTCTCCGCCTCGCGTATGATGAGGTTACAAAGCTGAATACGCATATCTCGCGGCGAAGTGATCAGGTTCCTGTAAGTCGACGGCTGTGAGTGTCCCGTAATTACATTAAAGAATTCAGAAACATCATTGGCATATATCTCTTTAGTCGTCAGTAAACCGATATCCACATATATCCGCGACGTAGCCTCGTTATAATTACCGCTCGATAAATGCACATAGCGATAAACCTTATCTTCTTCTTCCTTGCGGACAATCAACAAAAGCTTCGTATGTGTCTTCAGGCTTCCTACACCATAGATCACAAAACATCCGGCTTTCTGCAGACGCTGGGCTTCACGTAAGTTGTTCTCCTCATCAAAACGCGCCTTCACTTCGAATAACACTGAAACGTGTTTTCCATTTTCTGCGGCGCGAAGCAATGCTGCAGTGACGCGCGATTCTTTCGCAACCCTGTAGATCGTAATCTTGATTGACAACACATAAGGATCGTCCGCAGCTTTTTCCACAAGCTCCAGGACAGGTTCCATTGAATTGTAGGGATGGTGGAGAAGTATGTCTCTTTCCTTGAGAACTTCAAACATGTCGCGCGTACCGTGCTCGGGGAAATTCAGCGGCTTTATTGGATCAGGTTGGTGTGCACGCTTGCTCTTGAATTCCTTGTGTCCAATAATTTGCAGGAGGCCCGAAAAATCGATCATGCTTTCCTGCGGCGCGTAAAAGATGTTGTGCTCATCCAGATCCCATTGGATCTTTAACACTCTCATCATCCACGGATCCGGATTTTCTTCGACCTCTAAACGTACTACTCGACCAGACCGCCTGGTCTTAAGCTTGCGCTTGAGCTCTTCCAGAAAATTCGACTCTATATCTTCGCTCTCTTCAAGGGTAAAGTCGCCATTTCGATTTATCCGGAACAGACTCGTACCTACTATCTCGACGTTGCGGAAGAGATTGTGAACATTGCTTCTTATTATTTCCTCAATAGGAACAAATTGAATTATATCGTCCTCGATGATCTCGTAAAATCTCGGAAGATTTTGCGGCACTTGGATAAATGAAACCTTTTGCTGGTTTTGAATTTCAGTTGGGTTCTTTGTCACCACGCCAAACAACAACCTGTTGTTCATCAACACCGGAAATGTATGATAGTTGTCAAACACCATCGGCGTGAGCATCGGATAGATCGTCTTGTTGAAGTAGTCGTTTACCTTGTGAGTATTCTCAAGTGACAACTCGCCATAGTTTACGATAGCAAATCCATTTTTCTGAAAAAGTGGCTTCAGGCTATCAACATAATAAGCGTTCTGATCGACGTAAAATTTTTGAGTCTCGGATAACAATAACTCCCTGAACGGTTCCTCGCGCAGGCCATTGTAATCAAATCGTTCTTTTCCGTAGTCGATGTAGTTGTATAAACTACCTAACCGGATTGTACAAAACTCATCAAGGTTGGAGGCAGTAATAGAAAGATACTTAAGGCGGTCGAAGATGCTTCGATCCATATGTTTCGCCTGATTGAGGACACGGTAATTAAACTTCAGCCAGCTTAGATCACGGCTGATATAATTACTTTCTTCGATCTGCTGAACGATCTTATCTGTTGTTGTGAGAGAGTCCTCCATAACTAAAACTAACTATCCGCTAAAAGTGCTGCTTTACACGTCAACACGTGCATACTTGGCATTCTTTTCTATGAATTCCCGCCGCGGCGCAACTTCATCTCCCATTAGCATTGAGAAGAGGTGATCTGCTTCGGCGCCAGATTCTATACTTACCAGCTTAAGTGATCGCTTCGCAGGATCCATCGTTGTGCTCCACAATTGTTCCGGGTTCATTTCTCCGAGTCCTTTGTACCGTTGCACGCCAACAGAATCTTCCTTTCCTCCCGCCAATTCTTTCACGATAATCTCACGCTCCTCTTCTGTCCAACAGTAGCGTTCCTCTTTTCCCTTCTTTACGAGATACAAAGGAGGTATTGCGATGTAGACATATCCGTTTTCAATAAGGTCACGCATATAACGGAAAAAGAACGTGAGGATCAATGTGCGAATGTGACTTCCGTCGACATCAGCATCCGTCATAATAATAACCTTATGGTAACGCAGCTTCGTTAAGTTTAACGCTTTATCATCTTCGGGCGTTCCAAAACTAACGCCGAGGGCGGTGATCATGTTCTTGATTTCCTCGTTGTCGTATATTCTATGTTCTTGTGCTTTCTCGACGTTTAATATTTTTCCGCGCAACGGAAGGATTGCCTGAAAATTTCTGTCGCGACCTTGCTTTGCTGAGCCACCGGCTGAATCGCCCTCTACCAGGTAAATTTCGCAGATGCTTGGGTCGGCACTGGAGCAATCGGCGAGCTTGCCCGGCAGGCCAGTCCCTGTCAACACATTCTTGCGTTGAACCATCTCACGGGCCTTTCGTGCCGCGTGGCGCGCCTGTGCTGCGAGAATTACCTTATTGACAATAAGCTTAGCTTCCCTGGGATGTTCTTCCAGGTAGTTTTGAAGAGCTTCTCCCACTGCCTGATCGACAGCGCCCATAACCTCGGAGTTACCGAGTTTGGTCTTCGTTTGTCCTTCGAACTGCGGCTCCGCCACCTTTACCGAGATAACGGCGGTAAGTCCCTCCCGGAAATCGTCTCCACTGATTTCTAATTTGACTTTCTCGAGTTGCCCCGACCTGTCAGCATAATTCTTCAATGTCCTGGTTAACGCTCGTCTAAACCCGGCTACGTGGGTTCCCCCCTCGTGTGTGTTAATGTTATTGACATATGATATCAGGTTTTCACTAAACGAGGTGTTATACCCCATGGCTACCTGTATGGGAGTGTCGGTTCGATCATTTTCAATGTAGATAGGTTCCGGAATAAGTTTTTCGCGTGTCGAATCAATGTATGCCACAAACTCGCGCAAGCCTCCCTCCGAGTAGAATTCCGCCTGCTTGGGATTCCCATTTTCGTCTTTCTCCCGATAATCAGTGAGAGTTATTCTGATCTTGGGATTGAGAAACGACAGTTCCCTTAAACGAGTCGCTACGGTCTCGTAATTGTATTCTGAAACGTTAAAGATCTGTTTGTCAGGCAGGAATTCGACTGTAGTCCCTCTTTTCTTTGAATCGCCAACAACACGTACCGAGTACTTAGGGGCGCCTCTTTCATACTCCTGCTCAAAAACCTTTCCTTCTCTGTATACCGTGACGTGAAGCATCTCCGATAACGCGTTAACGCAGGATACGCCCACACCGTGAAGCCCTCCTGAAACCTTATACGTGTTTTTATCGAATTTACCACCTGCGTGTAAAACGGTCATAACAACCTCTAGCGCAGACCGTTTTTCTTTCTCGTGAATGTCGGTTGGTATACCGCGTCCGTTGTCTTCAACACGAATTGAATTGCCTTCGAGTATCGATACCCCTATTAGGTCACAATAGCCTCCCAGCGCTTCGTCAATAGAATTGTCTACAACTTCCCAAACCAAATGATGAAGCCCCTTAACACTCACATCACCGATGTACATGGCTGGCCTTTTTCGAACCGCCTCTAACCCCTCTAAAACCTGGATATTACTTGCAGAATAATCAGCTGGAACTTTATCTTTAATTTCACTCATGATGTATTATTAGAACCTTCAAAAATAGTGTTTTTGAGTCTATAAAATGAAAGTTTCAGAGACAATTATTCATGGTGAAGTCACTAAAAAATGGACTAATTTCTCCTCGGAATTTACCTTTGACTAAATTTTTAGTTATATGTATGGCACTCGGCGAATCCTGGTCACATTGAAACTGTTTTTTTAGCACACCTCACTCAATGGGCAAGGAAGTCGAAAAGGCTACTCAACGGCCGTAGATTTTGATTTCTTTTTCGTTTTCTGACCATTTGGCTTTAGGTCTTCGCTCATTAGTTGAGCCTTGGCTTTTTCGAGTTCGACTCGTTGCTCGTCAGTAACTTCCGGGTAATCGATCTTAAGTGATTCGAACTGCTGATAGATAACGGCTGCAATAGCCAAGCGCGCATACCATTTGTCGTCTGCCGGAATAATAAACCACGGGGCATTTTTTGTTGACGTGGCGCTAATAACTTTTTCGTACGCACGCTGATATTCATCCCAGTGCGCACGTTCCGCAAGATCTCCGAACGCAAACTTCCAGTTTTTAGACGCATCATTAATTCGTTCCAGAAATCTTTTCTTTTGTTCTTTCCTGGAGAGATGTAAAAAGAACTTGAGAATGACCGTACCATTCTGACTCAGTGTCTTTTCAAACTGTACAATCTGCTTGAACCGTTTTTCCCAGAATTCATCGTCGATCTTGCCGACTGAGTCAATGTCAGGTAAATGCTCTCTTAAAATATATTCGGGATGCACACGGGTGACCAACACATTTTCGTAGTGGGAACGGTTATGAATTGCTATTTCTCCACGTGCAGGTATTGTTACATAGTGCCGCCATAGGTAATTATGGTCAAGCTCATGGGCCGAGGGTGATTTGAAACTGTGCACCTTTACGCCCAGAGGATTAAAACCAGACATGATATGTTTTACGGCGCTATCCTTCCCTGCCGCATCCATCGCCTGAAAGATAATTAGGACGCTGTATCGATTTTGCGCGTACAATTTCTCCTGTACCAGGGCGAGGTGCTTACGTCCTTCCTCCAACAGACCCTCAGCAATTTGTTTGTTCAAAGTTTTGCCCTCGTAATCAGTAGAATAATTTTTCAGGCTTACCTTCTTTCCAGGTTTAACTTTCAGCTTTTTGATGTGAACAAATTCTTTTTCCGACACCATTTTCCTTAGTCTTTGCTATCAAGTTACTTATCCTTTTCTAACTTCAGAAGCGTTGCCATAATATAATGTTCGCCGTGGCGAGTATCAATTGGCCTGTCATATTTTTGACGTTAGTACTGGAGCGAGCGAAGCAGGACGAGAGTGCATGCTTGAAGGGCTTCTATTCCATTCTCCTCTGCCAACTGTTCAAACTCGTCGTTTTCTGTTCCTGGATTAAAAATAATCCGTTTAGGCTTGAGGCTTAGGATGTAGTTGTACCATTCAGGCTGGTGGCGCGGCCCTATGTATAAGGTGACAGTATCAAGACCGTTAACGGCCGGCTTTTTGCGAATATCAAGTATTTCTTTTCCAGCCACCTCACCCTGCTTAATACCTATCGGCACTATCTCATGATCGTATTCACGAAGCATGTTCGCGGCAAGGTACGCGTATCTGCTTTGATTCGGTGTCGCTCCTATTATTGCAGTTTTCTTTCCCATGGTCAGTCTCCGATTGAATTGAAAGCAGCTTCGGCACATCGCTCGCCGTCCATAGCTGCTGATACAATACCTCCCGCATAGCCCGCTCCCTCTCCACACGGAAAGAGCCGCTTTATTTGTGGGTGTTCCAGCGTATTCTTGTCCCGCGGTATCTTGACCGGCGAGGAAGTTCTACTCTCTACTCCCACAATTTGGGCGTCATTTGTCATATAACCCTTCATCTTGGTGCCGAAGTTCCTGAAACCCTGTCTCAGTGCATCTATTATAAAGGCAGGCAATACACTCCGCATGTCCACTGACTCCAGGCCAGGTTGATAGGAGGTTTCAGGTAACGACGCAGAGACTTTATTGTTCACAAAATCAACTAACCGTTGCCCTGGAGCACATTGCGTTCCGCCTCCTACGACACATGCAGCCTGTTCAACAGCAGCCTGAAAGTACATTCCGGCTAACGCACCATATTCCTGGAACTGTTTAAAATCGTTATGATCAACAGCAACCACTATGCCCGAATTGGCAAACTTTGAATCCCGCCGGGACGGACTCATCCCATTCACAACGATTTCTCCTGGTTGCGTTGCCGCTGGAACAATAAATCCTCCGGGACACATGCAGAACGAAAAGACGCCCCTCTCCAACCCATTTATTTTTGCCTGGTGGACTAATGAATACGAAGATGCCGGCAAGTAATCACCCCGACTACCGCTACAATGATACTGAACACTATCTATAAACGCCTGCGGATGTTCTACCCTAACTCCTAAAGCAAAAGATTTCGCCTCTATGAGGACATCCCTACGATGAAGCAAGTGAAATATGTCCCTGGCAGAATGCCCAGTAGCAAGAATGACTGAATCGCCAAGATATTTATTGCTGTTTTGTGTAATAACACCCTTCATGGTGTTTGCCTCAATGACAAAGTCAACAACCCTTTCATTGAAGTGAACTTCTCCACCGGCATCGAGAATACTTTGCCTTAATGCCGACACGAGAACCGGCAGCTTGTTTGTGCCTATATGGGGATGTGCATCGAAAAGAATATCCTCCTTGGCTCCGTGGGCTACAAAAATTTCAAGGATACGACGTATATCACCACGTTTTTTAGAGCGGGTATAAAGCTTGCCATCAGAATAAGTACCCGCTCCTCCCTCTCCAAAGCAATAATTTGAGTCCGTGTTTACAATATGATCCTTGTTGATTGCTGCCAGATCCCGCCGGCGCGATTGTAAATCTTTACCTCGTTCAAGGATGACGGGTTTGATGCCTAGTTCGATCAATCTTAAGCCCGCGAACAAACCGGCAGGTCCGCTCCCAACGATGACAACCGATCTACCAGAGCGGCTAACGTCGGGAAAATTCTTCGAATAAGATATCAGCGGTTTATGATCAGAACTCGGAACGATCTCACATTGCATTCGCACGATGATGTCTTTCGAACGTGCGTCGATAGATCGTCGGGTAACGTTGACAAAAGTGCTGCCATCGTCTGTTATACCAAGTTTCCTGTACAGTGCGGGTCTGAACAGGGTTTCATCAAAAGCCTCCTCCGGCTTTAATACTACTTCAACTAGCTTCATATAGAGAAGGTATTTATCCTTCAAACACTAATTACAAAATACTGTGCGTCAGACTCAATAACTCAGCGGAATGAAAAAACATTCCCGAGGTTAAGGCCAAAATGGAGTGTCTTTGCGAATTCATCCTGATTGAGGTCTTCAAAATAAGTTTCATAATCAGGGTCAACATTAAAACCGCGATAACCAATATCTCCTGAAATAAATGCATCGATCGTAAATCCTCTTGCGTCGTTACGCCGCATGATCCGATATCCCAACATTACACCCCACTCAATACGTTGTTCTACCGCATTGAATGTAAATATGTCATCTGGGTTCTGGCTGTTGACCTGCGATTGATTTACAAAATGTCCAAGATTCGTAAATCTAACCTCATGGCCGAAGTACCACATTCCCGCCTTCAAGGGGTTGTAAAATTTCTGCTTAATGGCAATGCTATAGCCACGTTCATACACCTTACCCGGCGCTATGTCCATATCTGCTATAAAGAACGGGTTTCGTACTCCTATAAATTCGAACTCATGGCCTATACGCTCCTCAAGATAGAATTCTATACCTAAGGGTAATTGACCTGCCACAAGCCAGACGGGATTGGTACCGAAAATCACACCCTGAAATTCGTTGTATCGCGGATCGAAATACGTGAATCCCTTTCGCTGAGTAGTCGTTTTTCTAACTGAGCTTGTTTTATGAGCCAGGTCTGTTATCTCTTTAGCCTTGCGATCGTCATAAAACGGACGATAGTACCCAGACAGTTTTCCATCATTTTCGTATATCTCCCACGTGCCGGTTTTCAGATCGTCCTCAATAGCTCCCTTTGTCTGTAGGTTGCCGTCAGGAAAATATCCATAATATACTCCCTTGCCTTTCTCATACTCGCAGGATCCTTCCTTCTTACCGTCCTGATAAAAAAATTCCCACTGTCCCTGACGCTTTTCATTTTCAATGCGTCCCGTCACCTTCAACTTTCCATTCTCGTAATATTCCCTGTAATCACCCGACCCTTTCTCATACGTAGCCTCGCTCTTTAATTTACCGCCCGCTGTGAACGATTTCCAATAACCATCTTTCTTACCCTCTTCGAATTCTCCGGCCGAGCTTATCGTTCCATCTTCAAAAAAGTTCTCCCATTTTCCAGTTGGTTCATCGTTAAGGTAAGCACCTTTTGACGCTACTTTACCCGAAGGAAAATACGTGGTCCACGGTCCATTCTTTTTTCCTTCTACAAATTCTCCCTCCGACTGCAGCGTTCCATCTTCAGCAAAATATCTCCACAATCCTGCATTCCTATTTCCAACCTTTGGACCCTCGCCCTGAACTTTGCCTGAATGGTAGTAAGAAGTATAGCGGCCGAAATCCTCGGAGTATTCAATTTCGCCTTTGAGCACGCCATCTTCGTAGAACGTTTTCCATAGTCCCACGTGTTTTCCATTCTTGTACTCACCTATCTCTTTAATATGTCCGTTCTCGTAATACGTCTTCCACTCCCCTTCCCGATTCCGTCCATAGATGATACCCTCCATACTTTTCTGACCACTTTCAAAAAAGTATTCCCACATGCCATAGTTGGCGCCTTTAAAGAGGATACCTCTCATCTTTAGCGTTCCGGTTTCGTAAAAGAACTCCCAAACGCCTGTAGTCTCGTTGTTGGTGAACTGACCACGCGATTCGATGTTTCCGTTGAGATAATAAGAGATGTAACGGCCATCGGGAATGTTCCTGACGGTGTCTTTCACCTGATAGACTTCCTTTAATTTCTTTCGTTCGGGGTCATGATAGGTTTGCCGCGTAAAGCCCTGGGCAAACGCGCCTGTTGAAAGGCAGGAGAGAACGAAGAACGATATGCCGCAAAAAATTCTCAATATCAGCAACTTAGCGGAGCCAAAGGTAGTAATAATTTAGCTATGTTGCTGGTCCTCGAGAGCAGAGACAAATGCGGCCTTACCCCATTCCTCCTTTTCCTGCGCGCTCCACAGTTCGGGGAAGAAAATGATCCGTTGAAAACGGGGAGGTAGGAATTTTTGCCAGTTGGTTCCTCCTGTAGCTTTAATCTCCCGCGTGTGTTTCTGAAGGTAGTGCCCTGCCGCCTTGAGATGGGCCAAAGGCCAAAGGACATTTGCAAGGGTATCGAGCTCACGAAGGTTTTGAATAACGGCTTCGGACTGCTGGAAATGTTTGAGGAATATCTTCCGAAGATTTCTGTCGCGATACTTCATGCCTGTCGCTTTGAACGTCGGCATGTATTTTTCTTCAAACTGCTGAAGTGTCAATGTAGCCTTTCCTGTCGCAAGCTCTGTAGCGCCGCTTCTCCAGTACAATTTTTCTGTTTGCAAATCGATATCGCTATACTCATTCAAGGCTTCACGTTCGGATGAGTTTACAAGGTTGATCATGTCCGTACAGCAAATTTCGATCTGCCTGTATTGGGCTGACTGGAACCCACTCGCCGGTAAGAGCGACATTCTGAATTTCAGAAATTGTTCCTTCTCCATTCCCTCGACCATTATCG
Source organism: Chryseolinea sp. (assembly GCA_035316905.1). Classification (GTDB taxonomy): domain Bacteria; phylum Bacteroidota; class Bacteroidia; order Cytophagales; family Cyclobacteriaceae; genus Chryseolinea. The sequence goes on from DATHIE010000632.1 coordinate 10,771, forward strand.
AAAATGAATCGCGAAGCTGTTGAAAGTATCTGTTGATCCTTTTTAGTCGTTCAACAAAGAACGATTCAGTTATGTTTTCATGATGAGCGATCTGTTCTATTTCCCAAAGGATGAGGTTGAAATAGAGCTCGGTGATCTGATGATATATTATAAAGATCTTTTCGTCGGGAAAGCTGGTCTTTGGGGTTTGTAAACTCAGTAGAGTATCCAGGTGGATATAATCCCAATATGTCAGGTAATCGGAATACAACAAGCCGTCGAGGTACGACGACAGATCCCGGCCCATGACATCATACTTTGCCTGCAGTTTTTTCAGTTGTTCTGCCAGATTCGGATCAACGCTTTCACCCATCTCAATTAGAGGTAAGAATGTGAATTACTTGTGTAAATTTGCCCGAAAGTTATAATAAATAGTTACCAGATCGAACGGGAGGGCTTTATTTAGAACAACGGAACGTCCTTTTATTCAAGAATTAATTCAAAATCTATGGCAAATCATACAGCTACCGAAGGAGCGAAATCAAAGAAATCGATGAAGCAGGATCTTTTCGAACATCCCGATTTTTATGCAATCGATGACTTGTTCACGGAGGAGCATAAGTTAGTACGAACTGCAATCCGCGATTTTGTTAAGTGTGAAATTACCCCCTACATAGAAGACTGGGCGCAACGGGCTCATTTTCCCTATGAAATCGTGAAAAAGTTTGGTGATATAGGCGCTTTCGGTCCAACCGTTCCCACGGAATATGGCGGCGGTGGTCTTGATTATATCTCGTATGGTTTGATCATGCAGGAAATAGAGAGAGGTGATTCCGGAATGAGGTCTACTGCATCCGTACAGGGATCATTGGTTATGTATCCGATCTATAAGTTCGGTTCGGAAGCACAACGTAAGAAGTACTTGCCAAAACTTGCTTCCGGTGAATGGTTAGGTTGCTTCGGACTTACAGAACCTGATCATGGATCGAATCCGTCTGGAATGGTAACTAACTTTAAGGACATGGGTGACCACTACTTGTTGAATGGAGCAAAGATGTGGATCTCAAATTCACCTAAAGCAGATGTTGCCGTGGTTTGGGCAAAGAATGAACAAGGAAGAATACATGGCTTGGTTGTAGAACGCGGCATGCCTGGATTTTCTACACCTGAAACACACGGCAAATGGTCGCTCAGAGCCAGCACTACAGGAGAACTGGTATTTGACAATGTAAAAGTTCCGAAAGAAAATTTGTTACCGGGTAAAAGCGGGTTGGGCGCCCCCATGATGTGTCTTGATTCGGCGCGCTACGGAATAGCGTGGGGTGCTGTTGGTGCAGCTATGGATTGTTATGATTCTTCACGACGATATGCTGCTGAACGAATTCAATTCGGCAAACCAATCGGATCCTTCCAGCTTATTCAAAAGAAGTTAGCTGAAATGCTCACTGAAATAACCAAAGCTCAGCTTGTTAACTGGCGCCTTGGAACATTGATGAACAAGGGCGAGGCTACAACGGCACAGATATCGCTTGCGAAAAGAAACAACGTTCAGATCGCACTTGAAATCGCACGTGAAGCGAGACAAATACACGGAGGAATGGGCATAACGGGAGAATTCCCGCTAATGCGACACATGATGAACCTTGAGTCTGTGCTTACCTACGAAGGTACTCAGGACATACACCTTTTGATCCTTGGGAATCAAATAACAGGAATTCCGGCTTTCGCTTAATCTTCCACGTATGCAGTGAAGGTAAATCGCTGAACGGGGCCCTGTGGATCATTTGTA
>DATHIE010000633.1:0-28451 GCA_035316905.1 Chryseolinea sp.
TCGAGCCCTACATAGCGCCAACAAATCCTCAGATAAGTGTGTACGATCTGTCATCACCACCTGACCAGCCAGCCCAACAGTTTTCTAAGGTCCGGGTATTTACGTTGCCGGGTATTGTGGGTGACGAATACCTCTGGGAGACAGGGTTCGATAATACCACACAAACCTTGTATACGCGTTATTTGCGAAATGCGTTTTCAGTCATCCGTCTTCACGACGTCAATGATTTTGAACAGACTGCCGTTATGGAGGCTATGTCCTATACCACGCATAGTCATAACTATTCCAACAATTATCACCTGACCAGCAGGGGTTATATCGAAACTGTAAAATGAAAGTGACGTTACTTTTCTTCTTAATTATCTTCTCTGGCGCAACTGCTGCTCAAGACAAGATAATAGCGATTAATGTTGGTCTGGGTACATATAGTATGAACACCCAAAAATCTTTCCAGCAAGAATTTCTCCGACAAAGTGACCTGCCCCTGAAGGCCGTTCATAAATTTCCACCGTATGGCCTATTCGGCGCTTCGTTCGGTCTTAAGATGTCAAAAACATTCTCCAGCGGTGTTTGGATTGAATATACCTCGACAGGAGGCACTCTCCATTACGGCGACTATTCAGGTGAAGCACGAATGGATCAGCTGTTGAAGAGTCTAAGTGTCGGCACGTTTCTTCAGCTAAAAGTCAATCGCTCGGAAGGATGGCCATTGTTTGCCACGCTTCATGGTTCGGTAGTACCCACTAACGCTGACATCAGCACTGAGCTGGTGATTGGAAATGATTCAGCGATTGAAACTATTGAGTTAAAAGCAATAAATTTTGGAATTCGCCCGGGATTCATGTTGCAGCGAAAAATAAAAAAGATCGTGGTAATGGCGAACGTGGGATACGAATTTCAAATCGCTGGCAAACTTAAAACAAGCGAAGGCGCATGGCTTGAAGCAGGTGGCGAGACTGTAAAGGCTGAATGGGGTGGTCTTCGCGCTGGAATCGGACTGGGTCTATCTCTCACCTCGAAAGCATCGCGAAATAAGTAGGCTGATATCCAACCCTTGTCTTATCCTGCAATTCCTCAAATCGTTGTTTGAACAAAGGCATAGTACAACAAAGAGTCAACTCAGGAGTGCCGCTTGGACGTTTAAATTTTAGCGGCTGTAGAATCAAACTGAATTGTAAGTACGACGAACGCTCGGCCTATCCAAGGCTCTGTAGTAAATCTGCCAGCTCCTTCTCGGAATAGCTTACCACTTCGTAAACAAACTCAATCCACATCTCTAGCCTCAGCTAGGATAGCATTTTTTGTTCAGTTGACTCTGAACCTGTTCTCTTTTTTGCTCTTTGATTCATTCACTTCAGGCGTTCGCAACTTAATAACGATGCACGCTGTTACAATTTGGTATAAAACGTGGACCTGACCTAAAAACCTGTAGACATGAGAAAATCATTAGCCCTCGTAATTGCATTGTTCGTCACCGGGCAGGTACACGCCCGTACGGATGAACGATTTATCCTTCGTGACTCTCTGCAAATCCCCAGTAATCCGTTCAATGTTAAAGATTCATTGCCCTATGCGCTCGTTGCTGGTGGGAGCAAAGGTATCGGCTATGCCATTGCTACGGCGTTGGCCAAACGCAATTATAATCTGATTCTAATAGCCCGTGGTTATGACTCGCTCCTCGGAGCAAAAAACAAACTTGAGGCATTATACCCCATTCATGTGGAAATACTGTCATACGATTTGAGTAAAGAGGAATCCGCCCCTGAAATAGCAGACTGGTGTAGGGCCAGAAATATCAAACTTAAAATGCTCTGCAACGTGGCAGGATTAGGTGGAGAGAAAGATTATTTATCGCTGCCACTCGACTCGTTGCGTTATATGGTCAATCTTAACGTGGAGTCTTGTATGGCGATGAGCCTTTTGTTACTTCCATTGTTAGAAAAGAACGCTCCCTCTTATATTTTAAATGTCGCCAGTATGGCAGGGTTTGCTCCTATTCCATCGAAGAACATGTATTCGGCAACAAAAGCGGCAGTGGTTTATTTTAGTTATGGTCTTCGTTACCAGTTAAAGGCGAAGAAGATAAGTGTAAGTTGCCTGGCACCTGGACCGGTATTTACTAAACCCAGTATTGAAGCAACTACAAAGAAAAGACTCGGATGGTTTGGGAAACAAATGGCAGTGCCACCAAAAAGAGTTGGAGAAAAGGCTGTAAAAAAAACGTTAAAAAAGAAGATGATCATCGTGCCTGGAACGTTGTCTAACATTTCCGCCACGATTATCCGTACACTTCCTAAAAGATGGATGGCAGGAATCTATAATGGGTTAGGTGACTAGTGTTCAAACAAGGAAATTTTGGAGCATGCATTTGGAGTAACACCGCGAAAGAAAATGCAGGGTCACGATGGACACTAAGTTTGCACAACGATCACAAAGTGAAATGCGTTGTGGACTTCGTGGTTCTTCGTGGCCATTGTGACCTGCATTAATCATCAACTGGATGAAAGGTCACATTCAAGATTGATGCAGAATTAATTTGTTGCTACACTACCTGAGCAGGCCATAAACGTTCCAACAAATGATTTCAAAAGTCAGGATATGAACTCTTCATTGAATGTCAACCCTACTTTGCCTTATGCGCTGGTTACCGGCGGCAGTAAGGGAATTGGTTATGCTATTGCTAAGGCACTAGCGAGACGCCGTTATAATTTAATTTTAGTTGCCCGGGATTACAGCTCACTTTCGGCTGCTAAAGAAAACCTGGAGACTATATATTCGGTACGAGTTGAAATATTGTCACATGACTTGAGTCGCGAAGAATCTGCGGACAAAATTGCAAAATGGTGTATTGACAGAGACGTCAAAATAAAAATTCTTTGCAATGCTGCAGGTTTAGGTGGAGAGAAGGATTATTTATCACTGCCACTCAGTACACTGCGCCACATGGTGAAACTTAACCTAGAGTCCTGTATGGCGATGAGCCTCGTGCTACTTCCATTGTTAGAAAAGAATGCCCCCTCTTACATATTAAATGTCTCCAGTCTGGCGGGTTTTAGTCCTATGCCATCAAAGAATATCTATTCCGCAACGAAGGCTGCAGTGATCTATTTTAGTTATGCCCTGCGTTTCCAGTTGGAGAAAAAAAATATAAGTGTGAGTTGCCTGGCACCCGGGCCGGTTTTTACCAAAACCAGCATCGAATCGGTTACAAGGAAAAAAATGGGATGGTTCGGAGTACAGATGGCGGTACCGCCAGAAGAAGTAGGAGAGATAGCCGTAAGAAGGACATTAGAAAAGAAATTGATAATCGTACCTGGAAGGCTGGCGAAAATTTCCGCAGCGATAATCAGAACACTTCCCAAACGATGGATCACAAATATTTATGGTGGGCTTGACCGATCTGATCAGGGAACGTCTTGAGTGTTCTATCCTTAGCCGATCTGTGGCGAAAAATATGGACGACCTGAATGACCGCGTTGGTTTTTAATGTTTGCCAGAGAATGGAGTAACCCGGAGTTGAAATGACCAGACTACATCTCCTTTTGTCAGATGAATTATGCCTATCGAGGTAGAAAAAGCTAGCAGGCGCTGATACGAGAGGCCAACACCGGTATCAATGGCTCCGTTGGCATTTGATATTCCTGTAAAAATCATAGGGTGCCATTCTCCAAGGCCAAAGTATTTTCCGCCGTACAAGCCAAAACATATGAGATTCATTTTGTCCTCTGTCGAAATCTCTTCCTTGGAGCCGATCGCATAGCCAAGATCAATGGAAACAAAAATGCTATTAAATTTCTTTTTCGAGAAAAGCAGCGCATTTACTCCAAGGAAACTCACCGAGTTGTTACCGACGTCAACGTAACGATAAATGCCGCCTACCGCAAAACGCTGTCCTAAATCTTCCTGATGAGATTCTATACTGTAATCCGCTTTACAATAGCTGTGATATTTTACCAAAAGGTCTACTAGTTCTTTGTCGGAATATTTTAGCCGTTCAGTGTTCAGGGTAGGACACTCCGAAAGAAGTTGCTTCAATTGTGACTTGTAAACTTCACTTTTGATCATGTGTGATGTCTCTCCTTTTGCCAGCCGGTAAACCGAATTGCGCAATTCGTGCAGTTTATCATCCTTTCTTAAAAAAAATCTTGTTTGCTTGTTTTCATCCATACACTCATAAAGAGTTACCCTTGAGCTATTCAACAAAACCTCAAGAAAGAGTGTGACAGAGTCTGTTTTTACGATTGGGCTTGCACCTTCAGGAACGATTCCTTTATTGTAATAATTTAGGGTTATCTTTTTCGACTCAAACGCCTTCAAGGGCTCCTGAAGGCTAAAGGACTTTATTTCCTGTGCTGACTTTGATGTTACATTTCCCTCCTCATTTTTGAATTGAATTGTAGCCGGACTTTGGTCCCAGTCTTCATAATTTATTTGACCTTTTAACGTGTCGGAATTAATAGTAACCAGTTTGGCAACTTTCCATTGTTGTTGGGCGAGTCCTGTAAATCCGCAGAGGACTAGACATAACAAACAACTGCTCTTGATAAACCTTTCCATTGTTGGTGGTGATAAATTTTTTCAATTGTACATATCGGCTTACTTGAATCTTGCGGGAGGGTCGGAGCAAAATTCTTGATTGACGTTGTTAGTACTTTTAGGGACTAACTGTGTTAACAAATTCTTCCAAAATAGTTACAAAGATTCAATCTTGAAAGAGAAGTATGGTCAATATTTTATGAAACAAACTCCATCGGCTTTTTGCATTAAATAGGCAGTTTTGCGCAGCCAGAAGTGTCGAGCAATATGTCAGCCGAAATAAAAAGGCAGTAATGCTGTCGATTACTGCCTGATTTTTCATCCACTGCCAACAGGCAAAAGATCCCTGTCTAATTTTCAATCAATTCTATAATCGTAAACGCCGCCAATAAATGTTTTATGTCAAGCTGTACGTTTTTGTTTTCGTGTTGATTTTTGTTTTCGTGTTAACAGGTAAATGACTATGAGGAAAATCAATACAAGGATAGCGGCACCAAGGATGGTAAAGGTTCCCCTCGTTTCAGTTGGTGGACTTACAACGGTATCTGTGTTTGTAAAGTATCCCGAAGACTGAAGGTCATCAGGGCTGACACTTACCACATTTTCAACTGCAACTTTCCAGCCCTCCGCCGTTACAAATGGATCTGATGAATTGATCTTTCCGCCTCTTATCAAAAACGTTCCGAAAGGATTTGATGTCGGAGTACTTAATGTGAACATCCTTGCATCGTAATCATTATTTATTCTAGTTATTACGCTGCCGTCTATTATCAAAGTTCCCGGCGCTCTAAATTCAAACATCATTCCATGCGTTGTAGGTTTGTAGTCTTCAATTATTGCGTTGTATACTGCGAACGTCGGATGAGCCGACATCTGTTCAACCTTTAAGAATTGTTTACCAGACTCAAACCTTCCCCCATAAAGACTGACTACATTAGCCCACTCCAAATGAAAATCCAAACCATTATTACTTGTTTGGAAACTATGGAAAGCTAGTGATCCACCCTGCTCTAACTTGACAGCCGTCTCATTAAAGAGGGCACTTCCACCTATCCAAGTAAGCGCTAAAGTATTGCGGCCTGTAATATTAAATCCCACTTGCCCAGGCCAGTGACTACCAACTCCGTTTGGTCCTGGCCACCCCTCAGCCTTACAGTTAGAAAATAGAATCTGTGAGATATCTGCGTTGCCGCCCTCAATCTCCCCAAGTCTCCACCCCTGATTGTTAGCTCCTTCATTAAGCGTAGCCGTACAATCGTAAAAAGAAAAACCCGCCGTGCTGTTAGCGTCATCCGCCGTTCCAATTTCAAAACATGCTGAGTTAGAAACGCCGTCCCCGAGTTTAACCATTACCCGTGTAAAAGTTCCTCCCTTCATCCCTATTATAACAACGGCGGGCTTTCCGCTTGGACCTTGATATACAATCTGCTGCTCCCAATGTCCTTGCCCCTCAACGTCGAAGAATGCTTGGTTGCCCTTCTTACTTTGAAAAAACAACGTTCCATTTATACGATAGTAATTAGCTGGAGTGGGGATGATAAGTTTCCCTTTGGCGTGTATCGCTGCATCAATGGCCGCTTGAATGGCTGCACGGTCATCGTTTGAACCGTCGCCCCGTGCGCCGAAATCTTTAACATTAAAAATATTGTTTACTGCATTATAATTTGTTCCACCACCTCTCACTGATTGGGCGTAACTAATTATTGAAACACCGACGTAAGCGAGTGCAAAAAGAATGGAAAACAGTCGACTCATTGGATAAGAATTTTGTTTCCTAAGGTAATAAAAAGGCCTGAGTAAAAATTAGGTGCTATGCTTGGATCAATCCGGGACAGGAGCGCAGTCGCCTGCTGCTTGCAAAGTGATCACCAGGAGGTAGAGCCAAGTTTAGTTTGGGCGGGCGGACTCATGAAAGGGAAGAAATGGAGGGGACTTCAAAAATGTGAACAAACGCGTCAAGACATCAAGCCACTTTACTATATTGATGTTGTTGCCAACTGACCCACATTATGAAGTTCAAAGGTATACTGCTCACACTTGCGATTATTTGTTCAAGTTGTGGCAGTTCAAGCGAAGATAACACGGTGGAGAGCCCGTCCTGCTGGTTTTTTGGAGATTCTATTACGGTCGGATATGGCGCCTCGACGACGAAAAACCGATGGACGTCTAAGTTATGTGCCGCAAAAGGGTGGTCGGAGAACAATCTCGGGGCGAACGGAGAAACATTGTTGAAGGCATCTGAAACTACTGGATATGGAACTTTTTTTGACAGATATCAAACACTAATACCAACAAAACCTGCTACAGGAAAGTATGTTTTTATTGCTTATGGCGTAAATGATTGTGGTTTTAATTTCGATGATTACACCCCGTCACTATTTTCCACTCAACTTCAGACTATTATCACGTTTGCAAACAGCAAGGGATGGGCAAACAGTGACATTGTCGTTTTATGTGGATATTTTGCACATGATGCTTCATGGACAAATCCATTTGGTGGCCAGGTTCTACCCTCCGCCGCATCCACGTCACGGTATAATTCATTTATAACAGCAGCACAAACCGTGGCTCAAAATAACACGGGCGTCTATTTTGTTAATCCGTTCAACGCTTACGATGCAACTAACCTAATTGACAACGTCCATCCTGACGATGCCGGGTATGCTGCAATCGCTACTTTTGTTGCATCTCAAGTTCCTTAAAACTTGAGACATAAACATCAGGATCCGAGCGGCAAGTTAAATCGCAGACTCTTTTCTCTTAACATGATTGCCGGCGCTCTTAATGGGTGCGCTTACCGTCGGTCGCGGGCCTCAAAAAAGTAAACTTTTGGAACCGTATTCTTTGGCCCTGGAACGGTAAATTTCACGGTTGGCAGCGCATTTTTTGCCGAAATAACAGAGAAAATTTTAACGCCTGGTTGGAGATGTGGGGGCCGAGTTCTTAATATTGCACTCCGTTTTAGGAAAAATTCCTCCTTAGCTCAGCTGGTTAGAGCATCTGACTGTTAATCAGAGGGTCCTTGGTTCAAGTCCAAGAGGAGGAGCAAGAAAAGGCCACCCAAAGGGTGGTTTTTTTTCCGTTGTGGGCTACTGTGTTTACATCCCTTATTCGCCGAAGTTGGACCGTTTTTATATTGGCATGACAGAAAATCTGCACACGCGTTGGGGTCACCACGACAACCCTATGACCCATTAAGCTTGGCATGGGAAGCATCCCCCAAGACATCTTAAATATGAGCCACCAGCAGATGATGCCGGAATTTTGCTTCTATTAATGTAAATCGCCAGTTGCAGTGAAAATCACCTTAATTCAAATCAAAGCCCTTTGTTTCTCCGCTGTTATTCTTTGCAGCTGCGCAAGATCCTATCGTCCGGTGCTCGTCGGAAACTTGAACTATGAATCTTCGGCAAACTGGGAAAACGTAGAGATGCGCTACAAATACGATGTTTTACGACAGTCGGGTAATAAAAAGTATGCGAAGAAGGAAATAGCTAAAAATATCCGGGTGATTGCAGTACAATTTACGAACATGAGCGACCGGCCTGTTAACTTCAGTGAGGATGTTGTAATCTATTCGGGATCGCGGATCATCATTCCCTTGCCACCAGAACTCGCAAAAAAAGGGCTTAAACAGATTGCCCCTTTGCATTTATTGTGGTGTTTGCTATGGGTAAATATATCGACGTGTGATGGCTACGACTGCTCTTCAACTTTGCTACCCGTTGGTCCAGCCATTGGTCTATTTAATATGCTCAAAGCAAGTGGAGCAAACAAAAATTTATTGGCAGAGCTCACAAGATATAACATGTTGAATAAGACAATCGATCCTGGTGAAACATTGAACGGCCTTATAACGATCGCAGCCGAATCGGGCCAAGCTTTGCAGATAAGATTAAAAGATTCAGATTTTTCTGGTAAGCAGTAGAGTCATCCACGGACCACGATTACCACAGTATTCTTGAGGTTTGTAAGATTTAATGAGCGGATATATTGAAAGTAAATGTACTACACCCGGCAATTCCACCTTTCGCCACGCCCTGAACGACAACCATAAATAAGCCGGTCTCATCGGATGTGTAAAAGTTAATGTGATGGTCTCCTGTCTTCGATGTCTCCAGGTTGGGTTGCCAGAAAAGCACACTACGAAAGTCGGGAATACGGTCTGTTTCTTCTGCCGAAGTCGGGTAAACAGGTGAGTAGAATTCGCGCAAGCTCTGAAGGCCTTCAAAGTCAAAAACGAACGCTCCGGGTTCGGGTTGAAGTCCGGCGAGTTGACCCTTTGCTGTTTTCAGACTTACGATCCCGTCAAAGGTGGCAGGGCCAAGCCGGTAACGTTGCGTTACCACGTCCAACGATGCGACACCGACAGCAGCCATAACGACTACCCTATGCGTTGATGTGATGGGTGTTCCGTCAATCATAACCAACGGGTCGTCTTCGAAGTATTCGTCTTTCGCTCGGTTCAGGACGAAAAGGCTCGTGCGCTTGCCTTTGGCTTTTACCATTACTTCGCGTACATATTCACGTATAACATCTTCCATAGTTGGAAAACGTTGATAGTCGTCCAAGCGGTATGACTTATCCGGTGTTCCATAGAAAAGTACGCTGTCTGTTGATACGCGTACAATATTATTCATATCTTTTTTAAAATAGTCTTTTGCCTGACTATGAATGGCATTAAACAGGAAAGTATTTTTCAGATTGTCAGGCAATACCAGCGACGGAGTTTTTCTGGATGGATACTCTTCGGAAAAAGGTGGATCCAGTGAGACATTGTACAAATCCGGATTTCGTGCGGATTGGATCAGCGCCTCGCGACGACCGATTGGATTCTTTGCTAAAAATTCAAACCTTCCATTCGACCCTGTTTGTGCCGTAAAGAATTGTGGATGTGTTCCGGGAAAGGATAAGAATAAGTTTTGTGACGCAGCAGCATTCTTGGAGTCTCCATGAAACATTGCTCCCGAAATGATCATCCCTTCATACTCTGGACTAAAGGGAAGCGGCATGGGCTTGTGGTCAAGTATATCAGTCCATTTAAATCTGCGCCAGCCGTGCGTTAACATCAGATTGTCTGTTGCCTCATTCACAGTGTTGTCGTCAGAACTGAAATAGTACTCCGGTGATTCGATCCTTCCTTTAAGATCTGAAGATAACATCAGGTAGTGAAGGATGCTCATGGGACTGGTGAATTGCGTCGAGTCAAGGTTGTAAACGCTAACGGACAGAGAAGCGTCTACTGGCAAGTTGTCTGTTGTTTTTGAGACAATGCTCATCGTCACTTTTTCACGCCTGCCAAATGATTTTTTTTCGAGGGTAACTTCAGGGTTGAGTTGTAACTCAGGTCTCCTGAAATAAAGGCGCTCGCACACAGGGTATCCGGCGCTGTTAAAGACCGTGAAATGGGAAATGCCTTCGTCCAGTTTATCTCCGTCGATAAGAAAACCGCCTTTGTTTTCCTTTAACTGCGTAGCCTGAACAAGTTTTATTTTGTTTCGGGCGTGGATGAACAGCGTCACATTCTCCGCAGACTCTACGCCAATGCGAGAAATGACCGCCTGAATTTTTCCCGTGCTGAGTGTATTAACGCTGAGTGCGTAGCCGTTTTTGTTGACACTAAGAAATGGATGGAGCGACGACTTGCCATCGTAAAACACAACGGCTTCATAACGGCCTCCAGGCATTGGCGTGAACAAAAAACTTCCGATGCCAAATTTTAAGGTTTTGAATTGTGCGACGGTATCGCCGATTTCATTCTTGATGAATCCCCTGATATCAATTCCTTTTCCATCATGACCGGTCGCCTGGAAGGCAACTCTACTGGTGATGGTTTCCACAAGCTGACCTCCTTCGGGGAAAAAACGAATCGTGTTATTGTCTTGATCGCCAGCCTCACTTGATCGAACGGCGTTTGGTCGAACTGAATTGATGATGATCAGTTCTTTTTCAAAAAAATAATCTGGTCCGAAATTTCGCATCCATCGCGTATAGGCACGCAACGTGTTTTTAGCGGATAAAATATCAGGAACGTTCAGTGATCCAGATCCGCGCCCATTTTTCAATTGTATTTTAGTCTGAAGAATAGGTCGATTGTCCTGATCAAGGATTTCGACGTATGCCACTTTGCTCACGTCAAGGAGGTTGTGAAACATTCCATCAACGTCGTAGATGCTTAGCCATATCGTTTCTCCTGTTAGGTATGTTTCTTTGTCCGTATGAACGAATAACTTTTCAGTCAATGCCTGTCGTTGATACTCGGCAAAATTTTGTTCTATAACGGACTGGGCATCCGTCTTGAGGCAGTCTATTAACTGAACAAGCAACAGCGCGAATAAGGGGGCACGTTTATACATATTGTTAATCCCAGAATTCAGGTTTATCATTCTGGCCACCGACTTTCCGGCAGTCCACACAGATATCGCGCACGCGATAAAATTGCAGTAATTCGCCACTCGGTCCATATTGGGCGGGCACTGTGGCCATCTCAATTCCACTGGTAAGGTATTTGGCCAACGTGTCGGGGTGATTATACGTGATTATTAGTTCGCATTGAAGGGAATAACTCCAGTCGGGAAGGTCCCAGCGATTGATAAAGATCCTGGTTTCTGCCGTGGAGGAGACGCCGACATATCCAACCACCAGCTCATCCGTTGTAGTGCAATGAATATTTCCGTAAAGTTCCGAAGGCTGCGGATCAGAAAAAGAACCCAGCGGGCCGGTATTCTTTTTCATTAATTGAAGATATCGATAGGCATTTTCACTCAGTGCATGTTGTTTCACCAGAATGCTATACTTTAAGTTTAATCGTTCTGTATTAATTGGAATAAAGATCAACGGATATTCCGTTGTAACATCCGAAACTTGTTGCGCGGTGGAATGCAGGATCAGGTCGGAAGGTGTGTTTGATTTCCAACATTGGTACAGCGCATTAATTTCCTCAGTCGTCCTGGGTAATAGTTGCTTTCCCTGATACTTAAGCAGTGATGAATAAAAGGCGTGAACTTCCCAAGTCTCTTCATACTCAAACTGATAATACCGTGTAAGATCAGATGCATCATGGGTAGACAGGAGTATCGTTACTCCATCCTTTGAGTACTTCCACGTAAGACTATCAATCGGTGGTGTAGCAATGGAATGTTGAAAATCAGAAACGTATTCTTTTCCATCAGTAGCGAAGATGTGAATGCGATAGGATGTGGTCTCCGGAAGATTTAATTCCCCGCTGTATACTCCATCTTCGTTTTCCTTTAATATGTATTGAGTAAGGTTTTCATTCTCCACGACGAAGACAGCACCGGTTTCAATATCCGGAGACACTTCTGTGTCAATAGGCGCAGTTCGTGAGAGTTTGAAAGTTGTAATACCCGGACCTGTGTTGATGTAGCCTTCCACAACCAGGAAGTTGCTTTCACCTTCTCCAAAATCGGTACTAAAGGGTTCCCTGCAACTTAAGCTGGATATCATGAGCAAAACGAAAATGTGGATGCGTCCTTTCATCTCAGAATCTGATGTTATAGTTGATGAAAGGAATTAATGCTCCGAAAATAGAGAGCTTGTAACCTTTGATTATGCCTCCTTCGGATGTGAAGTATATAGAATACGGATTGTTCCGGCCGGTAAGGTTGTAAATACCAAATGTCCAGGAGCTGTGGAGTAACTGACGGATCTTGTGATTGCCTTCGATGTTAAATGCGAGGTCCATCCGGAAATAGTCGGGTATCCGGTAACTGTTTCGCGCTGCATATAAAGTCTTTTGAGATCCGCCGAATGAAAAAACACCAATGGGTATAGTGACGGGGCGTCCAGTGCTATAGTTGACATTCAGCGAGAAACTCACCCGTCTCGTAAATTTGTAGTTTCCGGTAAAGTTGAAGTCGTGTGGTTTGTCGTAACTCGCCGGATAATATTTTCCGCCATTGATCGACTCGCCGGCATTCTGGTCATCTGTTTTGATAAGGATACGCGAATAAGTATAGCTGAGCCAGCCGTTGAGTTTTCCCAGCGGTTTCTTCACAACGAACTCAATGCCATATCCTTTTCCGTGCGAAGACAATACTTCGGTCTCAACGGATGGGTTCATTACCAGGACCGCACCGCTTCGGTAGTCAAGGTAATTATCGATGTCTTTATGATATACTTCAATCGAGCTTTCCCATTTTCTTAAACTATTCATATAAAATCCAACCGTGTATTGCCGCGCAAACTGTGGTAGGATATTCGGATCGCTCAGCTTCCAGATATCGGTTGGAGCAATTGCAACTGTATTAGAGAGCATATGAAGGTATTGACGAGCGGTACTGTATCCTGCCTTGATGGAAAATTTAGGCGTGATCACGTAACGTGTCGACAACCTCCACTCGGGTCCATGATAAGTCTTGATGTTTTCGTTACTTGAATAATCTGTGGTGGAAACTCTGTTGTCATTTGTTTTAGGAAGTCCTTCTGCATAGCTGTGAATTTCTCCGGGCCCGAGATAATTGTACAACGAATAGCGGAACCCGCCTTCAATGGAAAGTTTTGGACTGATATCGAATTTATCGCTTATGTAGGCTGCCGTTTCAAGCGCCTGTTCCGATGGGATAGTTGATGGTGCAATTAATGAATTTTCATTGTTTGGCTGAAGCGAGCCGGGATGTAACGTGTAGTAGATACTATTGAGTCCGAATTCAATTCTATGTTTCGCGCCGGGCCGATAGAAAAAGTTAGCTTTTAATACCGTTTGATCGATTGAGAATTTTAGTGTGTAAGCAGTTATTGGATCGGAGGTACTTTGATTGCCATAGTCATAGTGATCGTGTCCTATCGTGATCGCGCTGCTTAATTTTTCTTGAGCATCGCGATTCCATTGAAGTGAAAAATTCCGGTTGCTATAGTTGTAGGAAGTATCCGTATTCAAATTGGATTTGTCCTTGCTCAAGTAACCTGATAATGTAAAACTGTTGGATGAATTGATCTGATGATCCAGGGTGAGGTTAAAATCATAAAACGATGCCTTAGTGTCTTTATAACCCGAGCTTTCAGGTAAAACTTGAAAAATCCAATCCGAATATGTGGTACGCCCACCAAGGACGAACGATGTCTTGTCCTTAAGAATCGGACCTTCAACAGTAAGGCGGCTGGTGACTAGCCCAATCCCGGCTGAACCGTGATATTTTTGTTTGTCGCCCTTGTTGGTGGTAATTCTTAATACCGATGAAAGACGTCCGCCATAACGGGCAGGGATAATACTTTTATGGAGCTCCACATCTTGAATGCTTTCCGCATTAAATGATGAAAAGAAACCAAAAAAATGAAAGGGATTGAACACGGTAGATTCATTCAATAGAATGAGATTTTGGTCCGTCGAACCTCCCCGGACATTAAATCCTGAGCTTGCTTCTCCAACGGTCTTCACACCAGGTAGAGTTAATACTGCTTTCAGCACATCCGTTTCTCCGAACGTTGTTGGAATATATTTCAGAGTCTGTGCACTTAAAAGTTCCATGCCCATTTGTAGACCATTCCTGTTAGACGTACGGTTGCCAGTAACAACTACTTCCTGCAGATTGGTGACTTCAACGTCCAGTTTAATGTTTAATGTGCCGGCTGAGTAAACGCGTATGTTTCGGTGGGTGGGTTTCATCCCGATGCTACTGATCTGGATTTTATAACTGCCGGGGGATAGAGAAAGGTAATAATATCCCGTACTATCGGTGATAGCTCCAAAGGGACTATCCTCAACGGCTATCGACGCCAGTTCAACGGGTACACCAGCTACCGTTGTTATATGACCCCTGAGGATTACCTTCCCGGGAATTGAATTGACAGATGATTTTCCAATGGAATAGATCTTCCGGGTTTTAAATAGCTCAGCTCTTCCGTCGTCAACTACTGGTTCGTATGCCTCCGATACTTCTGTATCAGAAATTTTTTGTTCCCATGTCGACGCGATAGTTTTGCCTTTGGTGATGATGATGTTGCCAGATGGATCAATTACATATTGAAAACGGGTGGAGTCGAATGCCAACTGTAATATAGACTCGATCGTTTGATCTTTCGCGTCAATGGAAATGTCCATGGTCTCGACTTCGACGCGATCGAAAAAAAAATGATAGGTTGTCTGCCGTTCGATTTCAATAACCATATCGGCAAAGCTTCCGTGGGAAAGTTTTAGTGAGACCAACTTGCTTTGCTGCGCGATCGTGCTATGCGCGATAATGAAGTATAACCAAATCGTTAAGTTATACCTCACTTCACCGTTGTTTAAGGGATGAATAGTATCGCACGATGCTGATAAGGCTTGCTTCTATCTTGTTGTTGAACGAAAGTTTATTCTGTCGCACATATTGACGAACATTCTTCTCCTCCTCGGTCATACTTTCAACCACAGTTTTCTTATTGGTTAGGTGGAATAGTCGGCCTTCGTTAAAAAAATAATAGTCAGTCGAACTTTTCCATTGCAATCCTCGGGCATATTTCGCTCTCCGTGCATAGAGCAACTCTTTTCCATCGACAAGCACATCGTAGAATCCGGTGGGAAGCCCTTCGATATCCGACACTCGTTTAAAAGTGTGGTCATCCACGGTAAAACTTTCCATTTTTCTTTCAACAGGACAAATCTTGTTGCCGGCATTGTCTTCAATGATTACACGCTGCTGAGCGGCATCAAAAAGCAGGTAAATATCTCTGTAGGGAATGCCGTCATATACGATCGATTCCGGTGCAAAGTCGTCTCTTGAAAAATAGGGGTGGCCTCCTGCTGTTATTGTCGTTGGCGTGTAGTCTGGTCCGTTGTATAGGCCAAGCTGGCTTGCGGGTAACGAATGGATAGCGTATTCCACGGCGTCAGGTAGCGCGGTCTCATTACTGATTTGCTGTGCCATTGCACCGTGTGCTAAAACTATAAGTCCTAGCCATAGTTTTTTTGTCAGCGCAGATGTTTTGTCACTTTTGACGGACATGGATTTGAGTCGTTACCTTGACGAATGCTTTGTGGGCATATTACGGTCAAAAAGGACTAAAATCCATCACCCAGAATGGTCGAGGAAATAAGAGAGCCGAATACAGGAGTCTTATTTCTACGCAAGCATCAAAGATGGGGAAGTATTTTCCAAACGGTGTACCAACCATTACATGCAATAACAATTTTAGATGGCTCTGCTCTTGATAAAAGGCGCTAAGCATCATTGGCACGTATTTGAAAGATCCAATCATAGCTGCAAAACCGGCAGGTGCTACGCAGTTAATGGTATGAATCAAATATTTAATGGATGTCAATCGAAACACTAGTAGGGATCGGTGCAAGTGTATTTACTTCAACCGCGCTATTGCCACAGCTAATAAAACTCATCAAAGAAAAAAAAGCGGAAGGTGTGTCCGTCCTGATGCTGGTGGTACTCTTTGCTGGTTTGGCCTTGTGGATATTTTACGGAATCATGAAGTCAGATTGGATTATCATTATTTCGAATTCCTTTGCACTAGTTGTCAATTTCCTTATTGGCATTTTTGCTATTCGCTATAAGGCCGATTAAATACCCTCGATCTGATCCTCGGGTTGGACATGTAAGCCACAATTCAAGCCAATTTGTCCTATTTAGACCGCCTATCGAGCAAAAAACGGCCATAATGGCTTAAAAACTGGGCTAAAATCTACTCGGCACATTTTTCCCTAATAGGTAGATGTTCAAAACAAAAATCTTAAACAAACAAAAAAACAATACTATGAGCATCGTTCGTTATAGCACTGCTAATGATTTCGTTCCGACATCATTCAGTAATCTGATCGATCGTTTTTTCAACGATTCGTTGGCCCCGACGAGTCGGGGAGGTTCCTCGTACTCTTTTGTTCCTAAGGTGGATATACTTGAGAATGAAACCTCTTATGAGATCAATGTGGCTGTCCCTGGCTTGAGCAAAGAGGACTTCAAAATTGATTTAAATGACAACTTTTTGACCATTAGCGGTGAGAGAAAGTTTTCGAAGGAAAAGAAAGAAAATAATCTCCACGTAGTGGAAACTCAGTACGGAAATTTCAGCCGTTCATTTTCTCTTCCTGAAAAGGTTGATGCGAGCAAGATCAACGCAAAATACAACAACGGTATACTTGAAATCACTGTACCGAAGGATGAAAAGAAAACATTAAAGACAACCATCAAGGTTAACTAAGGTTTGAGGGGTTTTTAGTTAAGGTGGTTAAGCGTCCCGGTTTGTCCGGGGCGCTTTTTTTTGTGCGGGATTGAATCCGAACTTCTTTGCGGCGATGGCGCTTACAGGGGAAACTAAACGCGTACCTTACCGTTAACCCAATACATTCTTCGGTCCCTTGTACCCTATACCTTATACCCTATACCCTATACCCCTATCTGTAGACGGCCATGAAGCGCAAAAGTAATTTTTTTGTAATTCTGATACTCGGAGCGCTAGCAACCATCAGTCCTTTATCGATTGATATGTACTTGCCGGGATTTCCGGCCCTTGCAAATGATCTCAACACTACCATTGACCAGGTTCAGTTATCGCTAACAAGCTATTTTATTGGGATTGCAATTGGTCAGCTGATATATGGACCGCTTTTAGATCGTTTTGGAAGACGCAAACCGCTTTACGTAGGCTTATCACTTTACATTATCGCCTCCATTGGATGCGCGTTCACTACATCAGTGGACACGCTAATTGCTGCGCGATTTATTCAGGCTCTTGGAGGTTGCGGAGGAATGGTAGCAGCACAAGCTCTGGTAAGAGATCTGTTTCCGGTGAACAAAACCGCGCAAGCTTTTTCGCTAATCATGCTCGTCATCGCGGTGTCTCCAATGATCGCACCAACGATAGGCGGTTATGTCACGGCTTCTTTTGGCTGGAATGGAGTATTTATTATCCTGGCGTTCACCACCGCCGTTATTATGGCGGCTGTTTATTTTTTCCTTAATGGAGGTAAGGAAGCAGATCCTTCATTGTCGCTCAAGCCCCGGGCCGTGATTAGCGGATTTCGTATGGTTATAAAACAACCACAGTTCATGATATATACACTTGCAGGTGGTTTGGGTACAGCCGCTCCGTTCGCGTACATCGCCGGATCTCCCGATGTTTTTATGAATATATATGGAGTAACTGAGCAGCAATACGGATGGATCTTTGCCTTGCTCGCTTCAGCCATGATTGGTTCAACTCAGCTGAACCATATATTATTGAAACACTTCAAGAACGAAGAATTGGTAAAAGTTGCTTTTCTCTACCAGGGTGTGATTGGTATTCTGCTGGTAGGGGGAACGTTGTATGGAGGATGGGGATTGTATTCGCTATTGATTTTGATGTTCATCTTCCTTTCGGGACAGGGCCTTATCGGACCCAATGCTACCGCGCTTTCGCTCGCACCTTTTTCAAAACATGCCGGTAGTGCAGCTGCACTGTTGGGAAGCTGGCGGATGAGTATCGGAGCAATCGTGTCAGCACTGGTTAGCGTACTACACAATAATACCGCTCTGCCGATGGTAGGCATGATGGCTGCCTGCGCCTGGGCCAGCCTCATTATGCTGCTCATCTGCAATGCAATCGTTCGTAAACGGGCTTCTCCTGAAAATACGGAAGAGGCTCCGGCGGCTCTTTGAAACTTTCCATGTGTCGTATTGCAGGATCCGTCAGGTAGAAACCCCATCTCGAAGAAAAACTCTCCACGATCTTCATCGCCTTGCAATCATTTTAGAAAAAGAAGCGTTAACTTACTAATAGATTAAGCGTTCGATTATTTAGTTTGATTATTTATTGGGGTCTGGTATGAAACGGTCGATTTTAATCCTTCTCGTGATTCTTGCTGCGTGCTTTGGAGGAGTTCTTGGATCATTATTTACGCTGCGCTATCTCGATTTTCAAATTCCGAGCTATCAATCAATTGATGCACGTCAACAGTCCGTGCTTGCTAATTACGTACCGGATACTTCCTATCATGCGCCTGAAGGATTAAACTTTCTCAATACGGCAAAAAAAGTTACTTCAGGAGTAGTTCATATCCGCACTACTTTCGGCCCCGGCGAATTTAGTGTCAACCCTCTCGATTTGTATTTTGAGTCACCAAGCAGGTCATCGGGATCGGGTGTAATCATTTCCGACGACGGCTATATTGTAACTAACAACCACGTGATTGAAGATGCAAACAACATTGAAGTGGTGATGAGTAACAACCAGCGGTTTTACGCAAAGCTCATTGGTACTGATCCTACAACCGACCTTGCATTGCTGAAAATCCGTGCAAAGGGTCTTCCCTTTTTGAAGTACGGAGATTCTGACAGGATCACACCTGGTGAATGGGTGCTGGCAGTAGGTAATCCCTTCGACCTCAACTCAACGGTTACTGCGGGAATCGTTAGTGCTAAAGCCCGGAGCCTGGGCATCCTTCAGGATAGAAATGAACTGCAGAATTTGCACGTGGAGGCGTTCATTCAAACTGATGCGGCGGTAAATCCGGGGAATAGTGGTGGAGCTTTGGTAAACCTAAACGGAGAGCTTGTCGGTGTTAATACCGCTATAGCAACTTCAACAGGTGGCTATCAGGGTTACTCATTCGCGATCCCTGTAAGCCTTGTTAAAAAAGTAATGGATGATCTTTTAGAGTTTGGACAAGTCCAAAGAGGGCTGTTGGGGGTTGTGATTGAAAATGTTGACGCCGTAAAGGCTGAACGGTTTCATCTCACGATTAATCAGGGTGTGTTAATAAAAGGGGTAAATAAGGAGAGTGCTGCCGACAATGCAGGCCTACTCGTAAACGATGTCATTGTTGGAATCGACGGCCATAATATCTATACTGTTTCAGAGCTGCAGGAGTGGGTTGCACGCAAGAGGCCCGGAAAAGAGATAGTCGTTTCATATCTGCGCGAAGGAATTCTAGGAGAAGTGACAGCGAAACTCCGCAACAACGAAGGTAGTCTTGATGCCGTCAAAAAAGAGGTTAAACATGACCTGGAGGGGATAGCAGTAGAAGATGTGCCTTATAAGGAACTTGCAGCGCTTCAATTGGAAGGAGGGGTCCGCATTCGTGATGTCAAAGGCAAATGGAAAGAATCGGGTATGAAAAAGGGTTTTGTTATTGGATACATAGACAAAGTCCCCGTAGATAACGTCGAGGACCTAAATCGAATTCTTGATTTCAAAAAAGGCGGGATTCTTCTGGAAGGATTCTATTCAAATGGCCAAAAAGGTACCTACGGAGTAGACTGGTAAACATCGCCGGCCGCCGCATATGCTGTTTCCTATCCCACACATTTTATTAGCTTTGCGGACTATTTAAAAAATCCATGAAAGATTTTGGCATCAGGGAAGCTTTGTCCCAATTGGGCATTAAAAAGAGCAATCCCGGCGTCTCAACAGGCTCAAAGTGGTATAAATCAGACGGTGGCGTTATCGAATCTTATTCTCCCGTTGATGGAAAATTGATCGGATCAGTACGTGCCGCAGACGAAAAGACTTTCCAAAAGGTAGTTGCTAAATCTCAGGAGGCGTTCAAAGAATGGAGGACGTGGCCCGCTCCAAAGCGCGGTGAGGTAGTGAGGCAGATCGGCGACGCATTAAGGAAAAATAAAGAACCACTGGGCAAGCTGGTCTCTTATGAAATGGGGAAGTCCTATCAGGAGGGGCTGGGTGAAGTTCAGGAAATGATCGATATCTGTGACTTTGCCGTTGGGCTATCCCGCCAGTTGCACGGTCTTACGATGCCTTCCGAACGACCGAATCACAGAATGTATGAACAATGGCACCCTATCGGTATCGTTGGCGTAATTACAGCATTTAACTTCCCGGTTGCAGTATGGTCATGGAATGCAATGATCGCCTGGATATGTGGCGACGTATGCATTTGGAAACCGTCAGAAAAAACTCCGTTGTGTAGTATTGCTTGTCAACACATCACAAACAAGGTATTTGAAAAGAATCGTGTACCCGAAGGTGTTTCCTGTGTGGTAAACGGCGACTACGTTGTTGGCCAGTTGTTATCAAAGAATGAAAATATTCCACTGGTCTCAGCTACTGGCTCAGTCAGAATGGGTAAGGCAGTTGCAAAGACTTTAAGTGAACGTCTCGGGCGCTCATTGCTTGAGTTAGGAGGAAATAACGCCATCATCATCACTGAGAACGCAAATATTGATATGGCTATTCGTGGAGCGCTGTTTGGCGCTGTCGGAACTGCTGGTCAGCGTTGTACGAGTACCCGCAGGCTTATCGTTCAGGATTCTATTTATAACGAGGTGAAGGATAGGCTTAAGAAAGCATACGCTCAACTTGTTATTGGTAATCCACTCGATACTT
The DNA here is from genome assembly GCA_035316905.1 of Chryseolinea sp. GTDB lineage: Bacteria > Bacteroidota > Bacteroidia > Cytophagales > Cyclobacteriaceae > Chryseolinea. The sequence goes on from DATHIE010000633.1 coordinate 20,809, forward strand.
CAAATCATGTCGGGCCGCTTATCGATAGACCAGCCGTGAAATCGTATAATGAAGCCTTAAAAAAGGTTGTTAATGCGGGTGGTGAGTTTGTTGTAAAGGGAGGAGTGCTTAAAGGCAAGGGATATGAATCCGGATGTTATGTAAAACCGGCGATCGCTGAGGTTAAAAATGATTTTGAAATAGTTCAGCAGGAAACATTTGCACCAATTCTTTACTTGATAAAATTCAAGAATATCGATGAGGCTATTGAAAAACAAAATGGAGTGAAGCAAGGTCTTTCGTCGGCGATAATGACCAACAGTATGCAGGAAATGGAGAAGTTTTTATCGCATGTTGGATCTGATTGCGGCATTGCCAATGTAAATATCGGAACATCTGGAGCAGAGATCGGTGGAGCCTTTGGAGGTGAGAAGGAGACCGGCGGGGGAAGAGAATCAGGCTCAGATGCCTGGAAAGTTTATATGCGTCGCCAAACCAATACAGTCAATTTTGGAGACACGCTGCCGCTGGCTCAAGGAATAAAATTTGACATTTAGAGAAGTTTGCAAATAAGGATCAAAGGCTTATTTTTATACACCATTCATATACTATAAATTCACTATGGCCGCAAAGAAGTATCGCACTGTCATGCTCATCGACGACAATGAAATTGACAACCTTATTAACCAAAAGATGATCGAAGCGGCCGCTGTGACAGAGAATATCTACACGCATACCGGAGCAAAGAGCGCAATTGAGTTTCTCAAGAATATGGAAAAGCTTGAAATGGCCGACCAGGTCTTGCCCGATGTAATTTTTCTTGACATCGACATGCCACTAATGGACGGATTCCAGTTCCTGGATGAATTTGAAAAGCTTACGAATATTGCCAAGAAGAAGTGTAAGATCGTAATGCTCACATCTTCGATCAATCCTCAGGACTTCAACAGATCCAAGAAGTACGAAAACGTGCGGCTTTATCTTAACAAGCCGTTGTCACACGATAGCATTATAAAGCTCGATCTCTAAAACGAGGTAAGCAGCTCAACAAACCGATCGTCCAGCTTAATTAGTTTGGTAGGGGCGAAATAGTCCACAGTTATCGCGTTCAGACGCGGTATCACACTCTGTATCTTCTTTGCTTTTTCTTTCTTTGCTTCGCTGGTGGCAATCTTCAGGATCTTTAAAAACAACTGTATGTTTTCACAGCTGTCCTTACCTGACAATCTGATCTGACGTTGTATACTGTTAGAGAGTTGATTGAATAATTCAAAATCCTTAAGAAGAGTATACTGAAGGGCTAGCAACGATTTTATTTCAAGCTGTGCGTACGGATATTTCTTCAAGCTCACATCATTGAGCAAGCCATTTATAAGCTTGGCGGCTTCTTCAAACTTGCCAACATAATAGCTCGAAATGGCACGATATACGACGTAAGTGATGTGCTTGGGTAGATCAAGCATATCTATTTCATAGTCGAGGAAAATAGCTTCATTTTCCGTGTAAAGTTCGTTTTCTGATCCCGATCTCAGGTGCCTTTCAATCTTTGAGATCAGGAATTGGGTAGGGAAGGTGTACGTCGAGTAGTTCACTAAAAGATTAGCGCACGCGTCGTTCACCTCCTCGTAATATTTCTCTGCCTGACGATATACCTTGTAGTGATTATAGTACTCCAGCTTTAAGAACTCGAATACAAGGTTCATGTGATAGTAAATTGAATCAAGGTGATAGCTCTCAAAGATCTTTTGAACCTTTTCAAAAATATCCTCAATGGATTCGCCATCCTGCTGCATATTATCGTCAACCTCCACGAACAACCTGTGGAAAATATACATGCAGCTTTGGTAAACGTACAGGCGGTGAGATTCATAAAGCTTCGCGACGTTCACCATTTCCTTCATCAGCAGCACAAGGCCCAGCTTTTCCCCTTCGCCGGCATTCAACATGTAATCGCCGTATTTTTTGAAATAATCCGCCAGGAGATCCTCGGCCTTGTCAACCGCTAGCATGTACGCTACGTGGCGGTTATAAAGCTGGGAATACTGGAAATAGTCCGGCGAATTGATATTCAGTTTTTTCAAAGACTTATAGATCACGGTTAACTCGTTGGCGAGGTCGTAATCAAGCAACTCCTTTTCTAATTTTTTTAAAGTCGCAACGGAGATCGCTTTTTTCTTTGTGAACAGGACTTCATTGATATTAGCGACTTTTCGTAATACATCAGTCCGGGGACTTTCAAGCTGACCCATCAGGTACTCCTCGATCTTCAGGTTCAGCCTGGAACGCAACGTATAGTATGCGTTGGCATTGACGTCCAATTCCGTCATTATCTTGTTATCGGACAATTGCCGCTCGCGGAGTGACTTTAAGAGATATGCAGATTTCTCTGCATTACTTTCTATTAGGGAATCGTGAATTGCTTTGAAGTCTTTTTCGGAGAGTTGTTTGATGATATTCTTAAGCTTTGCCATGCGTGCGCTTGTAACAAAGTGAAAATTTACAAAATTTATTACATCATGCAACACGCCTAACTACAGTTAAGGCGATTCTTAGGTGTGAAGTTTGTAGTTTTACACCGCCTAAGAATCGTCCAATTGTTGATTGCCAGATTCATAATCGTACTTACTGTTGTGTTCTTGTCCGTTCAGGTCCACGGGCAGGCATCATCGGAGCGCCTCGCCTTGAATAACCTTGAAAAGGGCAAGTGGGAGAAAGCTTTTGGGCAGTTGAACAAGGCGCTTTCTAAGGATAGCCTTAACGTCGCGGCGTCGTTTTTAATGGGTGTCTATTTTTTTGCTCCGGATAACCCGGAGTTCCAACTCGACTCGGCTTACCATTATGTTCAAAAAGCCGTCAGGGACTTTGAATCCTCATCAGCCAAGCAAAGAGAACGTTTGAAGCGGTTTCCTCTGGATAGCATCGCTATAGTTGAACTCCGAGTGGAAATTGATAGCGCGGCATTCGTAAGGGCGAAACAATTTGATACAGAAACCAGCTATATCGAGTACTTAAACAATTTCCCCACTGCCACTGACCAGACAGTGGCGATATCACTACGAAATAGGGCAGCCTACCGCAAGGCGCAGGGCGAGAACACCCATCAGGCTTTCAACGATTTTATCACCAAATACCCGGATTCAGAGCAGTTTGGAGAAGCCACTACCCGATATCACCAGCTCTTATTCAAAGATATTACTAAAGACGGGCGTCTAGCCAGCTATGAGCGTTATCTCCGTGAGTATCCAGGCACCGTATACGCCGCTCAAGCTGAAAGGAATATCCTTGAGATATCAACTGCCGAAGGGACTGTCGAAAGTTATCTCGCCTTTATCAAGGAGTATCCGTTGAGCAAATCCGCGCTACGTGCGAACAGCATCTTGTTTCATTTGGTCTCTGACGATCAAAAAGAGGAGATTTTCCCCCTTGAACAAAACAGTGATTCTCTAAACGCTGTGATAGAATTGACGCGTGGGTACCTCGTTCCGTTTCGGCATGAGGGCCGGTTTGGCTTTATGAACCAACAGGGAATCGAAGTGATAAAACCGGAAGCGGAGGATATCGACAAACGATATCGTTGCGGAAACCTCACTGACGACGTCATAACTCTTCCTCACAAGGTCGTTGGGATCAACGGTGCCACTATTTACGGTCAAAGCGTTAAAAGCGTCGAAGACTTGGGACAAGGGTTTTTGACTATAGACACCGATACGTGCGCATTTGTCTTGCACAAGACTGGTTTCACTGTGGGTGACAAATGCATTCAAAGCGCAAAGGTCGTGAGCGGCAAGTTCCTGGCGCTTCAAAAAAATTCGGTTTGGTCGCTTTGGACTCTTACGGGTCGCATGTTGTTGCCATTCGGATGGGAAGATATCCAGGCAATCAAGGATGTGATTATACTTAAGGCGAAAGATAAGTATACAATCACAACGCAAAAGTACCTTGCCGGATTGGCCGATCAAAAGGACCTCGGTCTGGCGGAATTTGCAGACGAAGTCAAAGGTTGGAAAGGTGATTTTATTTGGGTAAAAAAGGGAGTGTCAGAAGGCATCCTGACTCAAAATCTGGATACGGTTGTCACAGTCAGGGAACATGTTCTTTCACCAGCATACTTTGGGTCTGTCGCGAAAAGGGGCAACGTCTTCCAAACCTGGAACGACGCCGGTGAGACCTCACGACACTTTATTCAAATCGTGTCAATGGAACCCTGGACTGCAGTTCGAACAGACACCGCGTGGTACTTGTTCGATGCAAAGACAAACAGTTTTCGGAGCAATCATTATGACTCCGTTTTTTTCGTTGGACCCACCGCCGTTGGAATAAGAAGAGATAGTATCAGGATCTTTTTTTCAGCGAAGAATTCCATCAAACTGGCACAGCCTGCACGTGTCGATTTTATTCCAGGACAGGAATCATTTTTGTTGATAGAACAAGGCGCAAAAAAGAGCCTCTACAGCTTAGAGGGGAAAAAGCTTGTTACGTTGAATTATGACAACGTGTTGTATGCAGGTGACGGATTTTTTGTGGTTTCAAAAAAAGACAAAAAAGGGCTGATTAATTTTGCGGGCAAAGCGCTGCTCCCAATTGAGTATGATGCCATTGGAACTGTTGGCAAAGGAATGGTATCATTGCTCAAAGGAACAAAGTTTGGGTTGTTCGACTGCAAGACACGTAAACTTATAAAACCTCAATACACCAAGAACCTGACCTTTTATAATAACAAGCACATCATTGCCTATAAAGATGAAATGGTAGGATTAATTGGGTGGGATAACAAGCCTTTGTCCAAACTTCAATTCAATGAGATCCGGTTCTGGAATGACACCACCGCATTTGTCCGCAAGGATGGGCAATGGATGTTATACGCGATTAAAGCTCAAAAGGTGCTGGTGGACAAGATCAACAATTTCAATTTTATTACCGACGGTGATGAAAAGCTTGCTATAGTTCAACAGGAACGGAAATTTGGTGTATTACACAACAGGAAGGGTACGATCATACCTATTAATTTCAGCGATATCCTAAATGTCGGTTCCCGCGATGTACCTCTTTATTTTACGGAAAAACACGTGGAGGAAGCTTCCATCTTTGTAGTCATTTACTACGATTCAAAGGGAAATATGCTCCGAAAAGAGGTGTACGAGCAAGATGACTACGAAAAAATCTATTGCTCACATAATTAATGCGCCATTTACGCACGATTGATTTCAAAAGTTACACTAATCATTAACTTAGCGGGCATAAACGCGTGTTATGCTTTCCCGAATATTCAGTCTTTTCGCAATTCTTTTGTTGGGCTCCAGTGTGCTTGCACAAAAGGCCCCCGACCGTCCTAAGCTTGTCGTTGGTATTATCGTCGACCAGATGCGACAGGAGTATCTCTATCGTTTTTATGACAAGTTTGGAGATGGGGGATTTAAACGGCTGATGGGAGATGGGTTCATGTTGAAAAATGCCCATTACAACTATGCCCCAACCGTAACGGGTCCGGGACACGCTTCTGTGTACACCGGAACTACGCCAGCGATACATGGAATAATTGGAAACGACTACTTCGACAAGCAACAAAAAAAATACGTGAACTGCGTTGCGGACTCTCTCCAAAAACCAGTGGGGAGCGACGTTGGTAAAGGTGATATTTCTCCCTGGCGAATGCTTTCTTCGACGGTTACAGATGAGCTGGAACTCTTTACACAAAAGCGCAGTAAGGTTATTGGAATTTCTTCGAAAGACAGGGGCGCAGTGTTGCCGGCAGGACACATGGCCGATGCAGCATATTGGTACGATGGAAAGAACGGCAATTTTATTTCAAGTACATTTTACATGACACAGTTGCCTGAGTGGCTGGTGCAATTCAATTCGCAAGACTTACCACAGAAATACCTTACACAGGATTGGACTACATTGCTTCCCGTTGAAAAGTATACTGAAAGCGGACCGGATGAAACACCTTATGAGCGACAATATGCGCCCTCAATAAAATCATCTTTCCCTTATAAGTTCAGCTTACTAAAAGGCAAGCTTAGCCCTGAATTCCTGGGCAACACTCCATTTGCCGATGATCTGCTAACGGAACTGGCAAAGGCAGTAATCGTCAATGAAAAAATGGGAAAAGACGAGGTAACGGACTTCTTATGCATTTCATTCTCAGCTCCCGATGCTGTAGGACACAGGGTGGGCCCAAATGCTGTTGAGGTCGAAGACGTTTACCTCCGGCTGGATAAAAACATTGAAGATTTGTTGAAAAATTTGGACCAACAAGTTGGCGCGGGTAACTACACACTGTTTTTAACGGCCGACCACGCCGTTGCAGATGTTCCCCAATACCTGAAGGACAATAAAGTTCCCGCTGGATACTTCAACGAAGCAAAGTTGCTGGAAGGGTTAGAGCAATTTCTTGCTAAATACTATCCTGGAAAACGTTTCATTCAAAACATCAGTAATGACCAGATCTTTCTTAATCACGATGCATTCGTTCCAGATCCTAAAACATCGGGTATTGACCTTCTCATTGTAACCGAACTGATCGGTCGATATTTAATGACGCAGGAAGGTGTAGCCAACTATTACACCGGATCTATGCTGCGCGAGGGTAATTACACAGAAGGTGGAATAAAAGGTGCAATTATCCGTGGATACAATGCACGTCGTTCCGGTGACATTGTGTTCTCTCTGGAACCAGGATGGTTTGATGCGGCGTCACCCCAGGGCACAACGCACGGATCTCCTTACAATTACGATACACATGTACCAGCATTGTTCTATGGTTTCGGAATCAAGAAAGGATCGTCTGTTAGATATCATCCGATAACAGATATTGCACCCACCATTTCCGCGTTACTGCGAATTAAATTTCCCAGTGGATGTACAGGACAACCAGTAGCAGAGATCTTTGAATAGTTAGAAGTTAGAAGTTAGAAGTTAGAAATTAGAAGTTAGTTGGCAGCTAAAACAACTCCTGCAGCACTAACTACTTACTGCTTACTGCTTACTACTAACTACTAACTACTAACTACTGACTAATTTCCCTATCTTGAAAATCATTTACTAACTAAGTTCTAATGAGCGACGCCAAGTTCAAACCAGTACTTGGATTGTGGGACGCGACTATGATCGTTGCGGGATCCATGATCGGGTCAGGTATTTTTATCGTTAGCGCAGACATATTGAGAAATGTTGGCGGTGCCGGATGGTTGATAGCCGTATGGGTGATCACGGGATTCATGACCATCTCTGCAGCAGTAAGCTACGGCGAACTTAGCGGAATGTTTCCAAAAGCAGGTGGGCAGTACGTCTACCTCAAGGAAGCGTTTAATCCATTGATTGCCTTCTTATATGGATGGAGCTTTTTTGCTGTAATACAAACAGGCACTATTGCAGCCGTTGGTGTCGCGTTCTCAAAGTTCATGGCCTACATTGTGCCACAGGTAAGCGAAGACATCGTGTTGCTTGACCTTGGGTTTTTTACGATATCTCCTGCACAAATAGTATCCATTATTATAATTGTGCTGCTAACCTATATCAACACAAGAGGTATACAGGGAGGAAAAGCAATACAGAGCACATTTACTGTCACAAAGATCCTGAGTTTATTCGGCCTTATTGTCTTCGGTTTTTTTATGATGAACGGAGATGTTTGGGAAACCAACTGGACGAATGCCTGGAGC